>CAHJXH010000054.1 GCA_903644075.1 Sphingobacteriaceae bacterium
AGAGAAGCATTACGTATTTTATTAAAGGAAGAAGATTTTTGCCTCATTTTGCTCGACGTAAAAATGCCGATTATGGATGGATACGAAACGGCAGAATTGATTTACCAGCGCGATAAGCTGCGGCAGATCCCCATCATTTTTATTACAGCGCATGATTATGAAGAGGCTTCGGTATTTAAAGGGTATGAAGCGGGTGCGGTAGATTTTATCCGCAAACCTTTTAACCCCGAGATGCTACGATCAAAGGTTGCCGTATTTACAGACCTGTATCAGAAAAATCAATTGCTGAAAAAGCAGGAAGAAAAATTACAGGCCATTAACGACGACCTGGTACAACTTAACCAGGGCCTGGAGCAACGGGTATTGGAGCGGACCATTGAACTGGAAAACCTGAACCACGAATTAAAGGCCTTAAACCTGTCGAAAGATAAATTCCTGTCGGTCATATCCCATGATCTCCGTAACCCTTTAACTGCGCTGTTAGCATCTTCAGAAAACCTGTCCCGGTCTGCCGATAAAATGCAGCCCGATCAGATCAAAATGTTTGCAGGTATCATTAACAGAACATCTAATAAAGTTTTAAGCCAGTTAAATGAACTGGTAGAATGGGCTAAAGACCAGCGCGATAAAACTAAGTTTAAACCCGAAAAGCTTCACCTGTGGAGTTGTATTAATGAATCGCTGGACTTACTGAGAGAAAATGCGAATCAGAAAGAAGTAACATTGGAGAACAATGTGGAAGACGAGCTCTATATCCATGCAGATTCACTGATGATTAGATCTGTATTGCAAAATTTGGTAACTAATGCCATTAAATTTACTCCAGCCATGTATGGGCTCATTGCAGTTACCGCTTCAACCGCGGGCGACATGGTTGAGGTGTGTATACAAGATAACGGCGTTGGCATGTCTGAAGAAACAAAAGAAATGGTATTGGGCGATGTAAGCGCGAATTCTCTTTTAGGTACCGGTAAAGAAAAAGGCACAGGCCTTGGGCTTTTACTAGTTAAAGATTTTATTGCAACGCATGGAGGCAATATTAAAGTAGAAAGCGAACTGGGTAAAGGCACCTGTTTCCGTTTCACGATGCCGAAAAATAATGCAGCTTTAGTAACAACGGTTGTTGCTTAGGTTCTACGGAGCTATTCTTTTCTTCATAATTTCGTGATTGTTCCTTTTTATACAATTTTCATTTGCATTGAGTAAGTAGCTTTGCTTAAAGCATTATTTGTATATTTAATCAGATGGAATTCAAGCAGTTTACACCGGCAGGTATTTTAAAGCCTTATGTTAGGCATTACTATCTTTTTGAGTCGGATGCTAACGTAGAGTTTGAAGATACAGTTTTCCCAAGCGGCGATATGGAAATGATTTTTAACCTGGGGGCCGGTATCTGGGAATCATCGGTTAAAGATCAGTTTGTGCGTACTCCTCCGGTTGAACTGTGGGGACAGATCACTAAGCCGCTCTCCATTAAATCAAAAGGCAAACACACCATGCTTGGTGTTAAATTTTATACACATTCGGCGGCCTACTTTCTGGATGATACCATTGGGTTGTTTAATGATCAGGTTTATGATCTTGGCGATATTATCGGCAAAACGGTTAAAACTTTGCATACGCAATTATTGGAAGCAAAGGATATCAATAGCAGGATAGCGCTGATAGAAAGTTTTTTGATACAGAAGCTAATACAGAATGAAAAGAAGGTTTATAAGATTGATAAGGTAGGCAATATGCTGAGCACCATAAAAAGCAATGCAACCGAAAATCATCTAAGCTTAATTGCCCGCCAGCATAACGTTACGCCGCGATATTTAAACAAACTGATTTATCAATACACTGGCCTTACTCCAAAGTCATATAACAAAATTAGTCGGTTTCAGCTCAGCTTGCAGTTGATAGGCAAAAATGCAGATTCATTAACAGCTATAGCTTACAATTGCGGGTATTTTGATCAGTCACACTTCATCAGGGATTTTAAATCTTTTACTAACGTAACCCCTTCTTCTTACCTGAATAATATAACCCCGGTAAACCAATTATTGCTTCAGTAACTAATTTCATACTGTTCCTTTTTATACAATTCTGAGCTGTTTGGCTGCTGTATTTTTGTTGTAAATAAATATCACAGCAAATAAAAAAACAGTAATTGTATGAACTCATTTGAAAAATTCGCCCGGTTGCACCAGCAACCAAATCCCTTCCTGTTAGGTAATATATGGGATGTAAATAGTGCTGTCCTTTTCGAAAACGCAGGCTATAAAGCCATCGGTACTTCGAGCCAGGCTTTGGCCATAGCCAATGGTTATGATGATGGTGAGCAAGTGCCGTTTGACCTGCTTGTACGCCTGGCTAAAAAGGTGGTCGAAAAAGTAACTATTCCATTTTCGGTTGATATAGAAGCAGGATATGCCCGTTCGATAGAAGGCATTGTCGAAAACATTAGCCGCTTACATGATGCCGGCATAGCGGGTATAAACCTGGAAGATACCATTCCCGGTGCTACGCGCGAGTTGCAGCAAGTCGACAAGTTCCGGGAGATTTTGTCAAATGCTGCCGATTACATCAGCCGCAATAATCTGAATTTGTTTATAAACGTTCGCACAGACGGTTTTCTTTTAGGATTGCCCAATGCACTTGAAGAAACAATCACCCGCATCAAAAGCTACGATAACACCGGTGCCTCGGGCATATTCACGCCTTGTATTACAGCCGAAAGTGATATAAAGGCAGTTGTTGAATCAACCAAACTCCCCATAAATGTGATGTGCATGCCCGATTTACCCGGCTTTGATGAACTTGCAACACTAGGAGTAAAAAGGATCAGTATGGGCGGCTTTTTCTTCTTTAAAATTAACGATGAAATCACAAAAATGGCTAAAACGGTAAGCAATAGTGGTAGTTTCAAACCGCTCTTTTCGTAATCAAGCATAAAATTAATCACAATAAAATTAAACAGTATGAACCTACCAAAAAGAGCAGAAGATGCTCACAGCACATTAGCCGCCGCTTTTAATACCGGCGATTTAAACACCGTTTTAAGCATGTATGATATAAACGGTATTATGGTACCCGAACCCGGAAAGCGTGTTTCAGGAAAAGAAAAATGGGAAGATGCGATTAACGGCATATTGGCCATTAAAGGTACGATGGAAATAAAGACGGTGTATTGCATACAGACGGGTGATATAGCCGTAGGCCGGTCGGAGTGGAGTATTACCGACGGCGACGAGGTAAAAGTTGCCGCCAAGGGCATAGAAGTAATGAAACAACAGGCAGATGGAACCTGGAAAATATTAATTGATCACGCCTTTGGCGCGGAGAGCTTTGCCGCCTAATCATTGGTCAGTCCAATCGCAACGTCAATATTCGCTTGATTTTTTGGTATGAGTTAAAGTTCATGAAAGCGTAACGCTGGCTTTATACACTTTTGCCAACTTGTAACTCACATAAAAAACAAATACCATGAAAACAGAAAATTTTGAAACAACTGATCTGCTGGAAGCAGAACCAATTTTAGCTGAGTCTGATCCTGAACCGGATGAAGAAAACGAAAGTGACGAACTTGCTGATGACGATATAGACGAGGACGATGATTTAGAAGACGAAGATATTGAAGATCCGGCAGATGAAGAACTGAACGAGCAGCCGCTTCTGGAAGACGACGACGAATAATACCTAAGGAGCTATAAGCAATTGCCGGTTGGGTGTTTACATGCTTTATGATGGTTCGTTAAAGAGGGCAAAACCAACAAAAGGTTTTGCCCTCTTTTTTTGTTGTATTATTTTTTTTCATTCGATTGTTTATAATTAGTCTAAATAAATACATTTGCAGAAAATTTCAAATATGATTAGACGATACTCCCTGCTTATAATAGCTATACTCTTCTGCGGTATATCAGCGTATGCCCAAACAACGGGCGATGTTAGCGGTAAAATTACAATGGTAAGCGGTCAGCCATTTGCATCGGCGTCGGTATCCATTGTACAACTGGCAAAAACAACCTTATCTGACGATCATGGTAACTATGCACTCAGAAACTTACAACCGGGTACCTACCAGTTGAAAATACAAGTACTGGGTGCAGCCGAGCAGGATTTACAGGTAACCATTACTGTCGGCCAAACAACAACTGCCAATTACCAATTCACTAAAGAAAACATCAGTGCACTGCAAGAGGTAACCGTAACAGGTAATACCAATAAGTTTTCTAAAAAAGAAAGTATCTACATTGCCAAACTGCCTTTAAAAAATTTGGAGAACCCACAGGTTTATAACTCAGTTTCTAAAGAGCTTATCCAGGAGCAAATGGTTGTTGATCTGGGTAGTGTAGCTAAAGACATCCCCGGTGCAGGTATCCCTACCGTAGCCAACCAGGGCCGTGTTACTTTCCACTCCCGGGGTTTTGAGGTTGAGCCTAACGGCAGAAACGGCGTTGCCGGAACAGCTTTCTCGGTTATCGACCCGGCCAATGTTGAACGTATCGAAGCGCTGAAAGGCCCTTCTGCCACTTTATTTGGCAATAGCGTTTCCAGCAGTTATGGTGGTTTTGTTAACCGGGTTACTAAAAAACCTTATAACGGTTTTGGTGGCGAAGTTGCCTATTATGGCGGCAGCTGGAATTTAAATCGCTTGACACTCGATATAAACACACCGGTTAATGCAGATAGAACAGCATTATTTAGATTGAATGGCGCTACTACGTACCAGAAAAGTTTCCAGGATCAGGGCTTTAGTAATTCATTAAGCCTTGCACCAAGCTTTTCGTACCAGATAACAGACAAGTTATCATTATTACTCGATGTGGAATTTGGACAGGCTAAAGCCACTTCTGTAGTGCGATTTAACCCATACGCAGGCAGCAATAAAACACAAACTATTCTTGATACGGAATTCCCGTATAAGAAAACATTCTTAAGCAACGATCTGCCTTACCAAACACAAATGGTAAATATTTTCGCGCAGCTTAATTATAAAATATCAGGCAGCTGGACATCGCAAACCATTATCTCGCGTGCCAGATCAAACATTAACGGTTATATTACTGCACTTACCGGTATTAAGAATACAGGTGCCGTTAAACCAGGAGCTAAGGATTCTTTGATCAGGCCAAGCGTTATCGTAGGTTCTACTTCCTTTACAGCTACAGATGTACAACAGAACTTTATCGGCGATTTTAAGATCGGTCATTTCCGCAACAGGATCGTAGCCGGTTTGGATTACTACGGTAATTACAATGATTTTGACCGTGTTACTGTGAATACAGCAACGGTTAATTTTATCAAGCCATCTGCTAAATATGTGGTAAACAAATTTAGGGTCGATTCACTTACTACCAGTGGTACACTCAGAAAAGAGACTAACAGGGACAATACTTATTCGGCATACGCGTCTGATGTGTTTAACATTACAGATCAGTTGAATGCCATGGTTAGTTTAAGGGTAGATCATTACCAGTACTTGGGTAACTACAATATCACTACCGGTGTAACAGGCGGTGGTATTGGTACAAGTGGTTCACAAGCTGGCCCATTTGGCCAAACAGCATTGTCGCCTAAACTGGGTTTAGTTTACGAAGCAGTTAAAGACAAGCTTTCGTTTTTTGGTAATTACCTCAATGGTTTCTTCAATCACAGCGGTACTGCTAAAGATGGCAGTGTTTTTAAACCAGAGCATGGTAACCAGCTCGAATTTGGTGTAAAAGGAGATGTGCTCGACCATAAGTTAGTTGGAACAATCAGTGTTTACAATATTAATGTAGCTGATGTATTACGTACAGACCCGAACGATGCTAACTACAACGTACAGGACGGTACAGAACGGAGCAAGGGCGTTGAAGTTGATTTAACAGCTAACCCATTTCCGGGATTAAATTTGGTGGCTGGTTACGCTTATAACGATATTAAATTTACCAAAGGCGATGCTTCTATAGTAGGTTTAAGGCCGGCATTATCCGGCCCCGGTACTACTGTAAATTTCTGGGCAAGCTACCGTATGCTAAGCGGAGACTTAAAAGGTTTAGGTTTAGGATTTGGCGGAGATTATGGCAGTAAATCATACCAAACCAACACACAAACATCAAAACTGATTATCCCGGCGTATACCATGCTTGATGCTTCGTTGTTTTATGATCAGCCGAGATACCGCATTGGCTTTAAGGTTGATAACCTGACGAGCGAAAAAGCATGGTCAGAACGCTTAACACCGCAGGCACCTGCCACTTTTATTGGTAGTTTAGCGCTTAAATTCTAATTGATAATAATAGTCTGGTATGAAAAACAGGCATTGGAGAATGGTTAATGCAACTTGTATTACATTTTTATTAATGTTGACGATGTTTTCTTTAACTGCGAGCGCAAGTGCTTACTGGTTAGAAGTTTCTGGATCTGGAAAAATAAGCGAGGCAGTAACCATCCAGGTATGTTACGGTAGCATTGATGATTTTGGTGTTCGCCAGCGCGATATAGGTAAGGAGTTGAAGATGACCGGAGATTTTAAATTCTTTGTAACATCGGGCGATGGTAAAGGGGAAGAGATTCAGTTACAGCAGCAAAAGAATTGTTGGGCAGGAACTTTTACACCCAAGGAAGACGGCATTTACCATATTACCGGTATAAACGATAAACACCCGGTGGTGGATCGTTCAAAATCTGGAGGAATAAATGAAAAACCAGTTGACTATCTGTGTACCGATTATACTGTTGGTAATAGTACGCCTCTGAACAAGACAATCCAACAACTCGACATTATTACCCGTTACGAGGGTCGAAAGGTGATTATAAAAGCATACAACAATGGTTCACCAGCTGTATCGGGAACAAAATTACGGGTCTTTAACCCCGATAACTGGGAAAAGGAACTGACTATAGACGAGCATGGCGAAGCCGCTTTTGTACCTACTATAAAAGGTTTATATATCATCCGCCAGGATTGGGTCGATAAAACTGCCGGGACTTATCTCGGAACAACTTTTGCCGATACACGGTATCGATGCAACTACTGCTTAAAATTTGAGTAATAAAATTAAAAAGGTCTTGGTATTACCAAGGCCTTTTTAATTATGGTTCGTCGGGTAAAACCGGCCGTTGGTCTATTATTCTTGCAATCTGGTTAAAGATGAGAGTTTTCTGACACGGAAAACGGTTTAAAATGCGTTCATTTGCCTGACGAAAGTGTCAAACTAATAGGTAAAAAAATGGCTGTAAGAGATACAGGGGCCGAACAATTAATAAAAGATACTGCAAAACGCATCTTTTTTGCCGAAGGTAAAATGAATGCCACCACGCAGGATATTGCTGATGCAGCGGGGGTTACCCGTACATTGGTTAATTATTATTTCCGTTCGAAAGAAGCCTTGTTTAAACAGGTTTTCGATGAATCTATGCATGATATGGGCCGTCGTATGGATGAGGTGCTGGTATCAAACATTCCGTTTCAAAAGAAGATAGAAAACTTTATCGAGCTGTTTTATACGCAGTTAACCGCTTACCCTTACCAGGAAGCCTTTATGATCAGCGAGATCAATTCTTTAGGGTTTGATATTCCACACAAACAACGTTCGCCGGTGTTGGAGAAATTTCTGAAAGAGATACAAGTACAAATGGACTTGGGTGTGGTAAAGAAAATGAAACCCATTAACTTTTTAATCAACCTGTTTGCTTTAATGGCTTATCCATTATTAACCCGGCCGCTTTTTAAAATTGTACTCGAAATAACTGATCTTCAATATGATAAACTAATGAACAGCCGAAAGAAAATGATTATCGATTTGTTGTTTAATTAATATTTTTTGCTCTAAAACTGACGTGGGTGTCAAACTAAAACTTCAAAACACAAACTCAATACACACAAACTTTATATGAATTCCCAATTAATAAAAATGAAGAAAGCTATCTTCCCGGGCACGTTATCTGCCCTGGCTATACTCGTTTTATCGTCATGCGGCGGTGGCCAAAAACAGGGTATGGGTGCTGGCCCGGGTGGCCCGCAACCACCGGCAAGCTACCAGGTATTTACCGTTTCACCGCAATCTGCTACCCTTAGCAACGATTACCCCGCTACCATGCAAGGCGAACAAAATATCGAGATCCGCCCCAAAGTGGATGGCTTTGTAGATAAGATCTATATCGACGAAGGTTCGGTAGTTAAAAAAGGCCAGCTATTATTCCGCATCAGTGCCCCGCAATACCAGCAGGATTTAAATAACTCTGCCGCTGCCATTAGCAGTGCAGAAGCAGATGTTAGCGCAGCGCAACTGGCTGTAAACAAAACTAAACCGTTGGTAGAGAAAGATATCATCAGCCATTACGAATTAGAGTCGGCTGAGTATACGCTTACTGCTCGTAAAGCTGCCTTGGCTCAGGCTAAGGCAACTTACAATACTGCCAAAGTAAACTTAGGCTATACTACTATTACCAGCCCTGTTGATGGTGTTATCGGTTCGTTACCTTTTAAAATAGGCAGCTTGGTAAGCAGCACTAATACTCAACCTTTAACTACGGTATCAAATATTGGCAAGGTATACGCTTACTTCTCGCTGAACGAAAAGCAATTACTCGATTTTTCAAGAACTGTTAAAGGCAGCACCCTGAATGAGAAACTGGCTAACACCCCGGCGGTAACATTAATCTTATCAGACGGTACTACTTATCCCGAAAAAGGCCGTGTAGAAACCATCGCCGGTTTAATTAATACCGAAACAGGTTCGGCTAGTTTCCGTGCAGCATTTCCTAATCCGGTTGGTTTATTGCGTAGTGGTAGCAGTGCCAGCGTACGTATCCCACAAGAAATTAAAGAGGGCATCCTGATTCCGCAGCGTTCGGCTTATGAGTTACAGGGCAAGCACTTTGTTTATATGGTTGATGCCAACGGTTTAGTAAAGAGCACCGAGATCGAGATCATGGACCTTACTGCCGGTCAGTTTTACGTAGTAACCAGGGGCTTAAAAGCAGGCGACAAAATTGTTTATGACGGTAACAGCTCGCTAAAAGATTCGGCCAAAGTTAAGCCCGAAGAAATGGATGCTAACAAGGTTTACCAGGACATTAACAAATAACCGAGGCTTTCTTAACTGATGAATGCTGTGAGGCATTCGTCTTCAAAATATTCAACATAAACAATTATTATGTTACGCAAATTTATAGAACGGCCGGTACTCTCTACCGTAATATCGGTCATCATTGTAATACTAGGTATACTGGGGTTAACCTCGTTGCCTATCTCTCAGTACCCTGAAATTGCCCCGCCAACTGTACAGGTATCAACCTCGTACCAGGGTGCCAATGCCGATGTGGTAATGAACAGCGTTATCGTGCCGCTGGAAGAGCAGATAAACGGTGTGGAGAACATGACTTACATGACCTCCACCGCCAGTAATGATGGTACTGCCACCATTACCGTATACTTTAAACTGGGTACCGACCCCGATCTGGCTGCGGTAAACGTACAGAATAGGGTATCAAAAGCTACCAGTTTACTACCTGCCGAGGTTACCAAGGCCGGTGTTACCACTGCCAAACGCCAGAGCAGCATGGTGATGATTTTCTCCTTGTACAGCGAGAACAAATCATTCGATCAGACTTTCTTGCAGAATTATGCCAACATTAACCTGTTGCCGCAAATTAAACGGATCAGCGGTGTGGGTGATGCCAGTGTGTTTGGTTCTAAAGATTATTCGATGCGCATATGGTTAAAACCCGATGCGATGGCTACTTACGGCTTAATCCCCGATGACGTAAACAATGCCCTTGCCGAGCAAAACGTAGAGGCTGCACCGGGTAAGTTTGGCGAAAACAGTAACCAATCTTTCCAGTACACTATTAAATACAAAGGCCGCTTAAAAACACCTGCGGAGTTCGAGAACATCGTAATCAAATCAACGGGTAACGGACAAATATTAAGGCTGAAAGACATTGCCCGCATCGAATTGGGATCGTTAAGCTACTCAAGTAATACCTTGACCAACGGTTATGCATCTATCGGTGTGGCTATCAATCAAACTGCCGGATCAAACGCGCATGAGTTGATTAAGCAGTTGGAAACCACTATCGAAGCTTCGTCAAAATCATTCCCTCCGGGAGTTCACTATTCATCATTATTGAATGCGAACGACTTTTTGGACGCCTCGATTGAAAAGGTGATACACACGCTGATCGAAGCCTTTATTTTAGTGTTCATTGTGGTGTTTATTTTCTTACAAGATTTCAGGTCGACATTGATCCCGGCTATTGCAGTGCCGGTGGCTATTGTGGGTACCTTCTTCTTCTTGAACTTGTTTGGGTTTACCATCAACCTGCTTACGCTGTTTGCAATGGTATTGGCAATAGGTATTGTGGTGGATGATGCCATTGTGGTGGTCGAGGCGGTGCATGCCAAGCTGGATCACGGCTACAAATCAGCCCGAAAGGCTACTATCCGCGCCATGGACGATATTAGCGGAGCGATTATTTCTATTACGTTGGTAATGGCGGCGGTGTTTGTACCGGTATCGTTTATCACAGGTTCTGCAGGGGTGTTTTACAAGCAGTTTGGTTTAACGCTGGCTATCGCGATTGTAATTTCTGCAATTAACGCCTTGACTTTAAGCCCCGCGCTTTGTGCCTTGTTATTAAAACCGCACAATGAGGATCAGCACCATAAAACTACTTTCCTGCAACGTTTTTATAATGCCTTTAACACCTCGTTCGAGTCTGTTACCGGTAAGTACAAACGCTCGGTAAACTTTTTGATCGGTCGTAAATGGTTGGCTGGTTTAGGTATTGTAGCATTTGCAGGTCTGTTCTGGTTCTTGCTTAAAACTACACCAACAGGTTTCGTGCCTAATGAGGATCAGGGTGTATTGTTTGCCAATATTAGCTTACCTGCCGGTGCCTCGTTAGAGCGTGGCGCGGTTGTGGCTAAAGAGGTGGATGCCATTATCCATAAACTGCCCGAAGTTGAAATGACGCTGCAAATTACCGGTCAAAACTTTATTGCCGGTGCGGGTGGCTCGTACGCCATGATCGTTATCAAACTAAAACCATGGGATCAGCGTAAAGAGAAAGGCCAGGATTTAACCAGCTTAACTGGTAAGCTCTTCGGAATGACATCAGGAATCAAAACTGCTCAGGTGTTGTTCTTTGCACCACCAACCTTGCAAGGTTTTGGTAACAGCAACGGTTTCGAGTTTCAGCTACAGGATAAAACTGGTGGCGATATCAGCAAATTTGCAGATGTAAGCAATAAGTTTGTAGCTGCGCTAAATAAACGCCCGGAGATTCAGTATGCGGCAACTTCGTTTAATATTAATTTTCCACAGTACCAGGTTGATGTTAATGTAGCTAAATGTAAAGATGCCAATGTTTCTGTAAGTACCGTATTGGGTACGCTGCAGGGTTACTACGGTGGTTTATATGCTTCAAACTTTAACGAGTTTGGTAAGCAATACCGCGTAATGATTCAGGCTGATGCGCAGTATCGTGGTACACCAGAAAGTCTGAACAAGATCTACGTTCGTAATACCAACAACGTAATGTCGCCGATCTCTGAGTACGTTACGCTGAAAAGGGTATACGGCCCCGAAGCCATTAACCGCTTCAACTTGTTTACTTCCATCGCTATACAAGGTTCGCCGAAACCGGGCTATAGCTCGGGTGATGCCATTAAGGCTATTGAACAGGTTGCTGCACAAACATTGCCTGTTGGTTACAGCTACGAGTACTCGGGCTTAACCCGCGAGGAGTTATCAAGCGGAAGCCAGACCATCTTCATCTTTATGCTGTGTCTCATCTTCGTTTATTTCCTGCTAAGTGCACAGTACGAAAGTTACATTCTGCCTTTTGCAGTATTACTTTCATTGCCTATCGGTTTGGCGGGTGCATTCATTTTTGCTAAAATCTTCGGGGTAGAGAATAACATTTACCTGCAGATTACGCTCATTATGCTCATCGGTCTATTGGCTAAAAACGCGATCCTGATCGTGGAGTTTGCTGTAGCACGCCGCCGCCATGGTTTAAGCATTGTAGAGGCAGCTGTAGAAGGTGCAACCGCCCGTTTACGACCAATTTTGATGACCTCGTTCGCCTTTATCTTGGGTTTGGTTCCGCTGATGGTAGCATCTGGTGCGGGTGCTGTGGGTAACCGCTCAATCGGTACAGGTGCCGTGGGTGGTATGTTAATCGGTACACTGTTCGGTTTGTTTGTGATCCCGGTATTGTTCATCATTTTTCAAAGTCTGCAGGAACGCATCAGCGGCACGCCGAAATTTATCCCGGTGGTTGATGATGTGGAAGAAGAGGATGAGGAAGAAGTTGAGGTTGCATAAGCACGATTGATTATTAAAGCATTGTATAAAATGACAACAAAATATTATAAATATATCACCCTAGTTTTTGCTGGGGGAATGATCGTGGCTTCGTGCAACGTATCTAAAAAATACAAACGCCCCGATGTGACGGCCAGCAACCTGTATCGCGATAGCACAACGACAGATACTGCCTCAATGGCCGATCTGCCGTGGAAAACACTATTTGCCGATACAGTTTTGCAAGGCCTGATACAGGAAGGCATAAACAACAATCTTGACTTGCGTACCGCTATCCTGAAGATCTCAGAATCGCAGGCTACCTTACGTTCGGCTAAACTGGCATATTTCCCAACATTGGATGCGGGTGTGCAGGTTACGCAGGCTAAAACTTCGCAGTCATCGCTTAATTTTCCTGCCGGTATAGGCATCAACTTAAATACCACCACTTACCAGGCTTCATTAACTGCAAGCTGGGAGTTAAACGTTTGGGGCCAGCTAACAAGCCTGAAACGCCAGGCCTTGGCTAACTTTTTGCAAAGCGATGCTTCTAAGCGTGCCGTGCAAACCCAATTGATCGCAGATATCGCTAATAATTACTATTCTTTATTGTCGCTCGATCAGCAATTGGCCATCACTCAACAAACGGTTAAAAATCGTATCACAGACGTAGAGACGATGAAGGCCTTGAAAGAAGGAGCTGTGGTAAATGGCGCTGCCGTTGTACAAAGTGAGGCCAATCGCTATGCTGCGGAAGTAGCCATTCCTGATATTAAACAAAGCATCCGCGAAACCGAAAATGCATTATGTATCTTATTGGCTCGTGCACCGGGGCCAATAAAGCGTAGCACCATCGCAGAGCAACAACCTGTGACTGATTTGAAGGATGGCCTTTCCACTCAATTACTACGTAACCGACCGGATGTACAGGCTTCTGAGTTTGCTTTCCGTGCAGCTTTCGAGAATACCAATGTTGCGCACTCGTACTTTTATCCAAAATTAACCATCACCGCACAAGGCGGGCTTTCATCGCTGCAGTTGAAGAACCTGTTTGATAACTCGATCTTTTATAACCTGATTGGCGGCCTTACACAGCCTATTTTTAATCAAGGCCAAAATAAAGCGCGTTACCGTATTGCACAGGCACAGCAGTTAGAGGCGTTCAACGCCTTCCAGCAAACTATTTTAACTGCCGGCCAGGAAGTATCTAATGCCTTGTACTCATACCAAAACGCGATATCGAAACAAGAAACCAGAAAAATGCAGCTGGCTGCTTTAGTAAAGTCTGTTGATTACACTAAAGAGTTGTTACGCTACAATTCGGCTACAAATTATACCGATGTACTAACATCTGAGCAGAGTTTATTAGCCGCCCAGTTAAGTGGGGTAAATGATAAGTTGCAGCAATTACAAGCCGCAGTTAACCTTTACCGCGCCTTAGGCGGGGGATGGAAATAGTGAGAGAGCCGTTATTAATTCAATTTGATTTAGGGGCAGGTCTGGTAACAGATCTGCCCTTTTTTGTAATATAATTTAGGTAAAGATGTTAAGAACAATATGTTAGTTTTGCCGTTTTATCACGATAGTAAAAAAAATACATGCTAAACAACGACTCTAATCTTTACAATAATCAGCCCTTTTTAGCCGGCGGCGGCACAATGGGAGAGATGATCCGTAAGTTTGACTGGAGCACAACCAGCATTGGCCAACCCGAACAATGGCCAATAGAGTTAAAAAACATGACCAGCATGTTACTCACTAACGCATTCCCGGTGCTGGTTTGTTGGGGTACTGATTTTATACAGTTATATAACGATGCTTTTAGGCCCATTAACGGCGAAACTAAACACCCGCAAGCTTTAGGTGGCAGTGCAAAAGATACCTATGCCGAAATATGGGAAACCATTGGGCCCATGTTTGCTGATGTAATGCAGGGCAAAACGCACGGCTTTCCGGGGTTTATGGTGCCGCTTAACAGAAATGGTTATGTAGAAGAATGTTACTTTGATTTTTCGTACAGCCCAATCCGTAATGTGGATGGCGCTATTGGTGGTATCCTGGTAATTTGTGTAGAGACTACAGAAAAGATAAACTCATTAAATAAATCGAAAAAAAGCGAAGAGGAACTGCTGAATATTAATGAGGAAATGGCCTCAGCTAATGAAGAGATGGCGGTAACTAATGAAGAGTTATTTGAGAGCCGGGAGCATTTACAACAATTACTAACGGATCTGGCAGCCAGTGAAGCAAAAACACAAAGTATTGTTGAGGCAGCACCTTTTCCAATAGGGGTTTACTTAGGGAGGGAGATGCGGGTTGCGCTGTCTAATAAATCTATGCTTGATGTTTGGGGCAAGGGATATGATGTAATTGGCAAATTATATGCTGACATTTTACCCGAACTGGATAACCAGGAAGTGTTTACCCAGTTAGATAGGGTTTTTAACACGGGCAAGCCTTTTGAGGCGCGTAACCAACGTTTAGGGCTGGTTGTAAACGGCGAGTATAAAATCTCGTACTTCAACTACAATTTTACCGCGCTTATCAATGAAGCGGGTGAGGTTTACGGCGTGATGAATACCGCGGCAGATGTTACCGATTTAGTTATTGCTAAACAAAAGCTTGAAGAAACAGCTAATGATGTATCGGCATTAAATGAGGAGCTTGCAGCCACTAATGAAGAACTTGCGGCTACCAATGAAGAGCTGCTGGTTGCCAATGAAGAGCATGCCGTGGTTAACAATGAGCTGGCCGAAGTAAACGACAAATTAATACTTGCCCAGGATGAACTTCAACTGGCTATTAACGCGGCATCCTTAGGTACGTTTGATTTGAACCCGATCACCGGGAGATTTGTAGGAAATGATCTCTTAAAATCGTGGTTTGGTTTGCAGCCTGATGAGGAAATTGAATTACATAAAGCAACCGATGCGATAGACGAGAACGACCGGGAGCGGGTAGTGGCTGCTATACAGGAATCCTTAAATTATGAAACAGGAGGTGATTACGATACCTATTACACTATTATAAACCCGTTGAATGCTGTCCCTAAAATTGTAAGGGCTAAAGGTAAAGCCCTTTTTAATGAACAGCATCAAGCTATTAGAATGAGTGGTGTGCTTCAGGATGTAACAGAGCAAAGGCGTGACGAGCAACGCAAAAATGACTTTATCGGTATGGTAAGCCATGAGTTGAAAACGCCACTTACTTCGTTGACTGCTATTGTGCAGGTTTTAAATTCTAAATTAAAAAATAGCGAGGATAGCTTTATTTCCGGTGCATTGGATAAGGCTAATATCCAGGTGAGGAAAATGAGTAGCATGATCAATGGTTTTCTAAACATATCCCGTTTAGAGTCAGGAAAGATCCATCTCGACAAGAGGGATTTTAGCCTTGAAACTTTGATCGAGAATATGATTGCCGAAACTCAATTCAGTTCGCCCGGATACTTTATTAGCTTATCACCTTGTAACCCTATTTCTGTCAATGCTGATCCGGATAAAATAGGCTCTGTGATCTCTAATTTATTAAGTAACGCCGTTAAATATTCGCCAAAGGGTACCCGTATAGAAGTGTCTTGTATGATTAAGGGTAATGGCGTTGAAATCTCGGTTCATGATGAAGGTATAGGAGTGAAAGCAGATGATGTTAAACACCTGTTTGATCGTTATTATCGTGTCGATAACCCTAATTATAGCCACATATCCGGTTTTGGAATCGGATTGTATCTGAGCTCTGAAATTATCAGGCAGCATAAAGGCGAGATCTGGGTAGAAAGCGTTCCCGGCGAAGGTTCAACTTTCTATTTCAGCATACCGCTTAAATAAATATACATTTAAAACGAAAATGGCCTTAACATAACATTTTCTCATTGCGAGCGATAGCGTGGCAATCTCGTCGCTATGCAGGTCAAATAAGCATTGGCGACGAGATTGCCACGTCGTTCCTCCTCGCAATGACAAAATTTTATGCTAAGGCTTTTGTGAATTGTGGAATGGTTCAATTTTACTTATTATTAAAAGCATTTTCGAGCCAGCCACAATCCATGGTTAATACCTTTTTACCACCTTTAATGATTATAAACTCCGAACGGCGGTTTAACTGGTGCTGATCTTCCGAACATGGTACACCATCAGGGCAATCAGTCACCAGGTTGTTTTCACCAAAGTGTTCGGTGAATAACCTTGATGCGTCAATTCCTTTTTCAATCAGGTAATCTTTTGCAGCTTGTGATCTGCGCAGCGAAAGCGCCATGTTGTACGCTTTTGATTCACGGCTATCACAGTAACTGGCTATCAGTAATTTTAACTCCGGATGATTATTCATCAGCTTGATTAATTTGGCCATTTGTACCTGTGCATCCGCACGGATAAATGACTTATCCAAATCGTAATAGATTTTATCTATAGTGAGGGTTTTTCTTAACGAGTCGCAATTAAAACCGGGCGAGGCGACATCTTTGCCAGTGTCAAACGGGCGTTTAATGCCTGTAATTTTAAGCACTACGTTAATTGTGGTATCAGCATGTATACCGTTAGTACTAATGTCGACAGAAGCCGTACTGAAGCCGTAATTGGTAGCTGTGATCTGGTAATCAGTCTCTGGTTGTAACAAGCTGCCGAAACTGCAAGGCATGTCAGGCTCCAGGTCTTTAAGTCCGTAAGGTTTAATTAAGGCTGTGCTGTAGCAAATCGGTTCACCCGTTTTGGCATCCACAATAGTACCATGCAATTTAATCTGGAACTCTTTATGCAGAAAACTGTAAATATCATCGCTGCCTCTGCGGTTGCTGGTGAAAAAGCCATGCTTGCCATCATGGCTTCTGATTAAGCCAAAATCATCAACTGATGAGTTTACCGGAGAACCTACGTTGATAGGGTTATGTAGTGGTTTTAAATCACTCAGCGCCACCTGGAATATATCCAATCCGCCCAAACCCGGGTGACCGGTTGACGAGAAATAAAGTGTGCTGTCTTTATACAAAGTAGGGAATAGTTCGTTGCCTTCGGTATTAATTACCGGTCCCATGTTTACAGGTTGTTCCCACTCACTATCAACGGTGGCGCGTTTGCAATAGTAAAGATCGGTACCGCCGTAACCACCCGGTTTATCTGAAGCAAAAATTAACACCGTACCCGCCTTGTTTAAAGCGGGATGCCCGACTGAATACTGATCATTGTTATAAATAAAGGGTTCTATCTTTTCCCAGTTGGGTGCTTTAGCGGTGAAAATCTTTAGCTTGTTTATACCCTCTTTACTTTGCTCATATTTGCCTTTGTAGTAGTTATTGCGGGTAAACATTAACGAACCATCGGGCAGTAATGCCGCAGAACCCTCGTGATAAGGCGTGTTTACATTACCCATTATAGGTTCGGCCTTAACTTGTGCCGCCAGATAATCGCCCAAAGTATCGTTTAAAAACTTAGGACTATAGTTGCCCTGCGTATGGGTGTCGTTGGCAGTAGGCGGGGTATCGTCGTCATTTGGCTTATACTTTTTGGCTTTAATTTTGACATCTTTTCGCAAAGCCCGGTTAAGGCTATCCAGGTTAACTGCCTTAATATCCATCCTGTTTTTTACCTCGTACAAGTCGCTGAACGGTGTTTGGTCCCATCCAAAAACTTTCTTAACCAGAACTCCCGGTTTACGGTTACTGCTGAATATCAATCCCTTTTTATAATACAAAGGTGAATACTCTGATGCCGCGGTGTTAATGTTCAGATAAGAGATCGTCCAGTCCTTACGGTTACGTAAAAAGGCATCAATCTCGGGGTAAGCTTTTGTAAAGGCAGTCGCGCGGTTATCCTTAGTTACCAGCTCTAAATACTTCTGGTACCACTGCTCCGAACCTGCATAATCTTGCTTGTTGGCTAAGGCTTCGGCATAGTATAAAGCCCATTGCGGTTTAAGTGTTTGTGCCTGGGTTAGTTGGGCATACCAGTAAACAGCTTTATCGTAATCTTTAATATTACGGTAACTGTCGGCAATCATTTCCTGTGCCTCAATATCTTCGGGATGCTCTTTCAGTTCGCGCTCAAGGAGTTTAATGGCAGGTGTATATCTTAAGGCTATGTATTCCTTGCGAGCGGTTTTCATTAGGTTGCTATCCTCTTTCTTCTTTTGGCTAAAAACCAAAGCCGGTACAAGTAGCAATGTAATTAAGGTTATGTATATCGTTTTTAACATATCAATGCTCTAAAAATAACGTGGAGACAGGATTTTACCTTTAGTTGAACCAAACTCATAGCGGATCATCACTTCATGGCTACCCGAGTTAAATTGTACCAGCGGCGTAGTACTCCGGTCGTACGAATAACCAAAACGGATCTGCGGTGAAACCTGGAACTCTACCATCCCCGAAATATCAGCTTCGGTACGGTACTGTGCGCCAATCCCCAAAATATCCCTGATCCATAATGTAGCATTCAGATCGCCTTCGATAGGGGCACCCTTTACATACTTAATTAATACAGATGGTTTCAGATGCAGATCGTCATTTAACGGAAACACATAGCCCGTAGCCAAAAACAGGTGCATAGCCTGGCCGTCGAAACTATTATTATTATCAACTGTGAAATTGTGCAGTTGGTTATTCAATAATTGGGGCGATGATAATCCGAGGTAAAACTTATCTGTACTATAGTAAAGACCAACGCCAAAGTCGACCAGTGTTTTATTTACATTGGTGCTGAATGCCTGATCGGGCGAGTTATCAGAACCCAAATTAACCGAAGTAAAATCGGCCCGGTACTGGCTGGCACCTGCCTGTAAGCCCATGGATAATAGGCCTTTACCCAGCCTGATCCGGAAGGCATAGCTGCCGAATGCACCGGTTGTATTGGTAATCCCCAATCGGTCATTAAAAACTTGTAAACCTAAACCTATCTTTTTATTATCAATTGGTGCATCAATACTAAAAGTTGCCGTTGTTGGTGCACCTTGGATACCCACCCACTGGCTGCGGTACAATGCAGTAGCCGAAGTCACGTTCCGGCTGCCTGCATAGGCCGGGTTAATGGCCAGGGTGTTGAACATATATTGGGAGTACATGGCCTCTTGTTGCGCCATGGCCTGTTTCCCCGCACATGCTATAAAAATTACTATAATTAATATTCTCAAGCTCTTCATAACTATCTGTTTAGGGTTATATAGCCCACATAGCGGTCTTTGTCATCAAATTTTACAATGTAGTAATAGGTGCCTTCAGGCAAATCATCGCCTATGTGGATACCCTGGTTACATTTACCTCCCCAGTCGTTTTTATAATTCGTATCACGATATACTAGGTTACCCCAGCGGTTATACACCTCGAGGTTAACTTTTCGCCCGCTGGCATTCTCAATTACAAAAGTATCGTGCGAACCATCGCCGTTGGGAGAGAAACCCTGAGGAATAAATTCATTAGGCCGTTTCAGGTCTACCGGAGTCGCTACAGATGAGCTTACATCGCCCGTTCCGGCTACATCCGGTTTGTAACCATCGGTTGATTGATCGGTAGTTGTTGCACCTGTAATCGATGTACCTGTAGCGGTGGCCCGGTTTAAATAAGTACTTCCGTTGGTTAAAATAGTAAGGTTTACCACCAGTTCAATCTCCTCAACCTGGCCAACAAATAGTGAGTTGCCCGACGCCAGCATTTCCGGATTACTGTTACCATTGAAGCTGTTGCTTACCGATAACCTGCCCAGTGTTCGGATACTCTTAACCTGCCATCGCTCGCCGGTGAAAGTAGCGTTAAGGTTATCTTTAATGCTCACGTTGTTTAAGTCAGTTATGCCATAGTTACCCACGGTTAACACATAAGTTACATCGTAAGTACCATTGGTGGCTTTTACTGCAGATTGGGCAGCTTTTGCCAAACCTATCACTGGTTTATCATTAGTGTTGATGGTAACCGTTGCCACGTTACTCACTGCACCATTTTTGTCCTTAATGGTGTAAGTGAATTGATCCGGCCCTGCATAGTTCTGTACAGGAGTATAAGTTACCAGTCCGGTTGTTGGGTCAACAATCAATGTACCGTGCGCAGGCTGACTGATAATAGTTACCGTTGTAGGATCTAAATCGGCACTGCCCGTCTGATCATTATTTATTACCGGGATACCTACCGGTTTGTTAGGCGTAGTTGTCGCGTTGTCATTAACAGCTGTTGGCCCTTGCGGGATAGCTATTGTAACGTTAGCCACATTCGATATCGATCCGTTTTGATCTTTGATGGTATAAGTGAAATTATCCTGGCCAAAATATCCGGTATTCGGTGTATAGGTTGCCACCCCTGTAGTAGGATTAACTGTAACCGTACCATGCAAAGGTTGCTGTACAATAGCAACTGTGCCCGGCGCCAGCGGTGCGCCACCATTAACATCATTAACAGGCAGGTTAATAGTTACAGGTGTATTTACAGCAGTAACGGCATTATCATTGTTGGCAACCGGTGCCTGGTTAACAGTAATGGTTGCTGTCGCAATGTTCGATGCTCCGCCGTTAGCATCAGTCACCGTATAAGTAAATGAATCTGTACCAACATAACCCGGAGTTGGGGTATAGGTTGCGATACCTGTTGACGGATCAATTGTTACCGTACCATGTTGCGGCGGGGTAATAATAGTAACCGTACCCGGTACCAAATTATCGGATGCCTTAACATCGTTGTTTAATAAGTTGATAGCTATCGGCGAGTTTGAACCCGTACTTGCTGCATCATTATTAGCTACTGGTAATTGTTTAGGTGTAAGGGTTACCTGACTGCTGTTATTGGTAGGGTCGCTATCTGTTTCGGTACCGCTAATCGTGGCCGTATTGGTATAGCTGCCACTCGCGTTTACCTGGGCTACAACGGTAAGCGTTATGTTGATAGCAGGAGTTAAAGCTCCGATTGCCCATGTGCCGCTTGCATTATTATAAGTACCTGTTGAAGTCGTGGCGCTTACAAAAGTAAAGCCGCTTGGCAGCAAATCTGCTACATTAACATTGCTTGCCACACTTGGGCCGTTATTACTTGCGGTAATTGTAAACGTAACCTGTGTGCCAATTGATGGCGTTAAGGTTGATGCCGTTTTAACTACTTTTAAGTCGATAGTGCTGTTCTGCGTATCAACATCAGTAGCCGTGTTGTTAGCAGGTGTTGGGTCTGTTACGCCAGCAGGCATGGTTACCGTAGTGGTATTGGTAATGCTGCCTCCGATAAAGTCGGCAGGTACAGCCACTACATAAGTATAAGTCACAGTACTTCCCGCAGGCATATTTACCAACTGACCAATATTACCCGTGCCCGATGCCGCACCTGTTGCACCACCTGTATAAACTGCGGTACATGTGCCGGTTACACCAGCAGGTAAGTTATTAGTTACTGTAGCACCCGTAACATCGCTCGGTCCGTTATTGGTTACCACAATGCTGTAGGTGTTATTGGTGCCAGGCGTATAGCTTGGCTTACCATCGCTGTTAGTTACGCTTAAGTCGGCACTGCTGCTTTGGGTATCTGTATCAGTTGCCGTGTTGTTAGCAGGAGTAGGGTCTGTTAAACCAGCCGGAGCAGTAATTGCCGCTGTTGTGGTAGCATCGCCCGTAAAGTTGCCCGGTATGTTTGCAGTTACGGTATAAGTAACCGTGCCATTTGGTGGGATGGTTACAGCCTGATTAATATTACCCGTTCCGCTTGCATTGCCTGTTGCGCCGCCTCCATAAACTGCCGTCCATGTTCCTGTAATGCCTGTCGGCAGCGGATAAGTTACTATAGCTCCGGTTACAGTACTCAAGCCTGTATTAGTAGCTACAATAATATAAGTATTGGTTGTGCCCGGTGCGTAGGTGGTTTTACCATCGGTATTGGTAATACTTAAATCAACCTGGCTCATTTGTGTATCGGCATCAGTTGCTATATTATCGGCTGGATTGGCATCTGTTAAGCCTGGTGGCGGGCTTACGGTAGCGGTAGTGGTTAGGTTGCCGGTTACAGCGCTTCCAACCGTAGCAGTTACTACATAAGTAACTGAACCGCCCACCGGTAAGTTTACAATCTCGTTAATGCCCGTATTTCCACTTGCAGAACCGCTTGCACCACCTGCATAAGTAGCCGTCCATGTACCGGTTATTCCGGTTGGGAAAGGGAATGTAACCGTTGCACCATTAGCATCGCTGGTGCCATTATTGCTTGCCACAATGGTGTAGATATTGGTACTACCCGGTGTATAAGCGGTTTTTCCATCGTTGTTAGTAATGCCCAGGTCGATAACGCAATTAGCCACGGTGATCGTAATATCATCATGACTATCGGTACACTGGCCTGTAGATACCGTCCAACGGAAAGTATAAACTCCGGCTACAAGGCCTGTTACTGAAGCATGGTTATCATTTACCGAACTAAATACCGGATCTGCCGTCCCGACTGGTTTAGACTGTACCGTCCATGTACCTGTACCTACAGTTGGAGCAGTTGCCGATAATACAGCCGGGGCCGATAAACAGTAATTAGCCGCAGGCGGACCAGCATCTGCTGTTGAGGGTGGATCGTATATAGTAAAGCTAACATCGCTTGTTGATGTACATGCGCTGTTGTTGGCGATAGTCCATCTTAAAGTGTAAGCGCCTGCTTTTAAATTGCTGGCTATGGCTGTGGCGCTGTGTGCATTATTAAATGTTACCGCCGGGCTAAACGGAGGCTGAGTTACAACCGTCCAGGTGCCCTGG
>CAHJXH010000055.1 GCA_903644075.1 Sphingobacteriaceae bacterium
AATTTACACCGGCTGTAACAAAACCTTCAGTTTCTACCGGGCCTGGTGCAACAACGTTTACACGGATATTTTTAGGGCCTAACTCTACAGCTAATACGCGGGTCAAGGTATCCAAAGCTCCTTTAGTGGCCGAATAAACACTGCCGTTAGGCGTACGAGCAGTACTGGCTACCGAGCTGATGTTAATAATACTGCCACCTGTTGCCGGGATATATTTCAAGGCCTCCTGCGTGGTAAGGATAGGGCCTAATACGTTGATGTTAAACTGACGGTGAAACTCATCTTCGGTAACACCTTCTATCGGTGCAAATTGGTAAACACCAGCATTATTTACAACAATATCAACCTTGCCATAAATTTGGGCAGCGGTAGCGAATAACTGTGCTACTTCGGCAGCATTATCTACGCTGGCTTTTACAGCAGTTGCTATACCACCTGCGTGGACAATGGTTTCAACTACGTTATCAGCGTCAGTTTGGCTGCTGGCGTAATTTACAATAACACTTACGCCTTCGGCTGCTAATGCTTTGGCAATGCCTGCGCCTATACCTTTAGAAGCGCCGGTTACTACGGCAACTTTCCCTTTCAGATTTAAATTCATTTTAAATTTACTTATTTAAATATTTGAATGTATTTGATTGCTATATTGCGTACATCAATATAACTATGGTAAAATTACATTAATACATTTAAATGTTTGATGTAATAATGTAATTTTTTTTAACCTTTTATTTCCTGTAAAAATTTCAGGTAGGCATCAACAACATCTTTATCAATAGCGTACTTGATATTACGGCCTTCTTTTTCGGCAAGCAGTAAGCCTGCGTCTGTGAGTTGTTTAATATGGTGGGAGATGGCAGACTGGGTAAGATCAATCAATTCAACAATATTTGAACATTGCGTGCAGGTGTGGCTTTTGCCCACATATTGCATTATTTTGATGCGATGCGGGTCGCCCAATGCTTTCGATATGCGTTCAAATTGTTTGTTATCCATTGTATTTATAAATGCAAATATATCAATTAGTATTTTTATGTTGATCAGTTCGGAGTAAAGGATTGTAAAAAAGCCTCATATCCGGCTGGATACAAGGCTGGTTGTCATGCTGAGGCACTGTAAGCATGGTGTGCAGGGTCTCTGCACACTACACTTCGAGTGCCTCAGTGTGACAGGCCTTTTAAACTCCTAAAAACTTTTGCATATGTGCAAATAGCACAATATCTAAACCGTAAACATCGGGGCGGTATTGCAGGGTGCCGCTTTCATCGGCCCAGCAGGTAACGTAGGTGATGTATACAGGTACCTTTTTAGGCAGGGCAACATCAGTAGGCTTAGGGTTGTCTTCGCCCATAAATTGTTTAATCATCTCAAATTTATCGCCATCACCAAACAGGCTGTGCGCCAGGTCGAGCGGTTTCTCCAGTCTCACGCAACCGTGGCTTACCGCACGCATGGTATAACCGAAGGGGGCTTTTGCTGGTGTATCGTGCAGGTAAACACTGCTCTTATTAGGGAACAGGAATTTTACTTTACCCAATGAGTTATCGTCACCAGGTTTTTGTTTGAAATCGTATTTACTCAAGTCTTCCGATCCCCATTTAATGCTTTCGGTATCATCCAACTTTTTGCCATTTTGATATACTTCAATGTTGTTATTATCAAGGTAGTATGGATCATCTTCGGCGTGTTTAACAATCTCTTTGTTTACGATACTTTGCGGGATATTCCATATCGGGTTCACCTGTGCCTCGTAAATTAAGCTGTTTAACTGCGGCGTTTCGCGCGAGAACGGGCGGTCAGTTTTGTCGCTGTCATCATACTCAACCAGGTTATTGCTATAGTCTTTATTACGGCCTTCGCCCACGCAAACCTTCATGTTTAAAGATGATTGGCCGCCTTCCATCACATCCAAACGGAAATCGGGGATATTCACAATCACATATTTAGTTTCAGATGGTTTATTTTTCCAGCGGAGGCGTTCCAGGTTTACTTTGATAATACGGTCGGTTTCTTCCTTAGTCATACCCGGTGCTGTTGCGCCTGCAGCTAAAGCTTTTTGCAAGGCAATGTATTGCGGGTTTTTAGGCTGGATGCTGTCCAGGTAAGTTTTCATGTTCGATACCGCTAATATTTGCTTAACCGAATTACTATCCGGGCGCAAGGTTTTGGTAAAGTATCTTGCATAAATCCGTCGCGGACTAATCAAACCAAACTGCAAATCGTTCGAGTAATTGATGAACATATTAGCTGTCATCACTTCCAGTTCGGCCATATCGTGGTAGGCTTCGTCGGTAGTTTTGATGGCGGTTTTATCAGAAAACTTATTCAGCAGATCTGCATAAGCTTGCGCATTAAATATTTTTGGATCGAGGCCGTGTGCGCCTGACTTTTGCAAATAATCGCTGAAAGCCTTCAGGTCGCCATTGCCTAGGTGGTCCATCACAAAGCTTGGGTCGTAATCATTCTGTTCGTAAAAAGCTACAATTTGTTGTGGATTGTTGAGGTTTTTCTTTTCATCTGCCAACACCTTTTGAAATACAGGAGCGAAGCCTTCGGGAGTAATAGTTTTGAATGCTTTGTTAGGAGTTATTTTGTAAAGTGCGTTTGCCATGTCAGATCGCTTCTTTTTACAGCTTTCTACGGTAAGCAGCACGATGGCGCATAGTATAAGTAATAAACTTATGGGGGTTTTGCTTAATTTATAAGTAAAGTTTTTCATTTATAGTTTTTTGTATCTGCCAACTAAAGCAATTGTAGTACCATAAAGTTTGGGGCAAATTATTAATGTTGAAAATGAACGGCAGGCAATGTTAAATTTGCAGCATGAGTACAGATAACCTACCCGAAGTTTGGCTGCGCGGCCCGATGGACGAAATCCCCGACCTGCTACAACCCGTTGCATTTGCCCTGCTGCAGGCCAGCGAGGAAATAGAAACCTTGATGGAAGACTTCCCTGATGAATTACTTTGGGAAAAGGTAGCCGGTATGGCATCGCCCGGTTTCCATTTGCAGCACATGGCCGGTGTGCTTGATAGGATGTTTACCTATGCCAATCAAAAACAGTTAAGCGCGGGACAATTAGAATACCTGGCAGAAGAAGGCAAAGCTGAAAATGGCATCACAGCCGCCCAGTTAGTAAATACCTTCAGCCTCGCTGTCGAATTATCACTACGCCAATTGGGGCGTGTTGATGAAAGTACGCTTGCTGAATACCGGGGTGTGGGCCGTAAAAACTTGCCATCTACACTAATGGGGTTATTAACTCACGCTGCAGAACATACAATGCGCCATACAGGCCAATTGCTGGTTACGGTAAAAGTGATTAAGGCCGGTAAATTATAGCTGGTTAATAAAAGCGGGGATTTGCTCTACAGTAAGTATATGGTCTATCGGCATGGCATCAATAGCTTGCTGGGGCATGTAGGGTACCTGTGCGGTTGCTGGGTCTTGCACCACAATGGTTCCTTTAAGTGCTTTGATAATGCTTAAACCTTCCACACCATCGGCATTAGCCCCCGATAGCAATATGCCGGTTACACCTTCGCCATAAGCTTCGGCAGCGGTTTGGAAAGTAACATCGATACTGGGGCGCGAGAAGTTGATCTTCTCCGAATCATCCAGAGAGAAATTTTTATCGGTCTCAATTAGTAAATGATAATCGGCAGGGGCGAGGTACACGTTTCCTGGTAGAATGGCTTCTTTATCATCGGCCTCTTTTACGGGCAGGTATGTACGAAAAGCCATCAACTGGCTGAGCGACGAATCTGAATCATTTTTGCGGTGCAATACAATAACTATCGGGATATTGAGATCGGCACGTAGATGTGCCAATATATGCAGGATAACATGCAAACTACCTGCTGAACCCCCAATAACTACAATCTTTTGAACCCCGTTTAGTGAATTTTGCGCCATATTTTCTCTTTACCTTCCTGCCGGTATTTAGAGATAATGGGCGATAGCTTTAAAGTTTCCTTACTACCGAGCGCCAAAAATCCTAAGTTTTCCAGACTGTCATCGAATAGTGCAAAAACCCTGCCTTGAAGGTCTTTTTCAAAATAGATTAGCACATTTCTGCACATGATGAGTTGAAACTGGTTAAAAGAGCTTTCTGATACCAAATTATGGGTCGAAAAAACCATGCGTTGGCTAAGCTCTTCATCAAACTTAACCATATTATAACTGGCTGTGTAATAACGGGAAAAATCTTCCTTGCCACCGGCTGCAATATAGTTCTCAGAGTATTGTTTCATCTGGCTCATGGGGAATATCCCGGTTGATGCCTTTTGCAATACCTGCGGGTTAAGGTCGGTAGCGTATAGTAGCGATTTGTGCAATAAATTGGCCTCTTTGAGTAAAATTGCCATCGAAAAAGCTTCCTCACCTGTTGAACAACCCGCATGCCAGATACGGATAAAAGGGTAGGTGGCCAGTACCGGCAGCACATGCTCGCGCAGGTTTTGGTAAAATACCGGGTCGCGGAACATTTCGGTTACGTTAACCGTAATTTGCTCTACAAAGCGTTTAGAATAATCAGGATCGCTGCGTAAGCGGTACCTGAACTCGGCAAAGCTCGGGAAGCGGTCGAGGGTAAATAAGCGGTTTATCCGTCTTTTGAGCGAAGCCTTGGCATAATCTGTAAAGTCGAAACCGTACAGCTCCAGCATATCGTTTAGTAAAAGTTTTATCTCCGGCTCTCCAACGGGCGTATCCATTTAGTTCTATAAGTAAGTATTCAATAATTCAATCAGCACATCCACATTCACGGGTTTGGATATGTAGGCATTAGCGCCTGCCTCCAGGCATTTTTCACGGTCGCCGGGCATGGCCTGGGCGGTAACGGCAAAAACGGGTATATCCTGTGTTTGCTTATTACCACGTATGCGGCCTATGGCTTCATAACCATCCATTTCGGGCATCATCATATCCATTAATACAACACCAATGGTATCATCTTGTTGTATCATATTTATAGCTTTTGCAGCATCGGTTGATGACAGGCAGTTATAGCCTTTAGAGCGCAGGGTGAGGCTCAGCGCAAAAATATTGCGCGTATCGTCATCCACAATCAAAACTTTTTTAGCAAGGGTACTCATGTGTAATCTTAATTGTTTTTGTCATACAACCATACACGCAGCAGCGATACCAGCTGATCGATATCAACCGGTTTAGAGATATAATCTGATGCACCCGCACGGATACATTTTTCGCGGTCGCCCATCATGGCTTTGGCTGTAACGGCAATAACCGGCAGGTTTTTAAAGCGTGGATTATTGCGTATTTGGGTGGTGCTTTCATAACCATCCATTTCGGGCATCATCATATCCATTAGTACGATTGCAGTTTCCGGGTGTTTATGTAATTGTGCTAAAGCTTCTTTACCATCTATAGCAGATATTACCTTCATCTGGTGTTTCTCGAGCGATTTAGTGAGCGAGAAAATATTGCGCACATCATCGTCGGCAATCAGCACAGTTTTATCTTTCAATACCTCGTTCAGCGGGCCATTGCTATTGCTGCGAACGGTATTCGGTTTCTCTTTGTTCTCTTCGATCAGGTGCAAAAACAAACCAACTTCATCCAATATACGCTGGTAAGAATGGGCAGTTTTAACAACTATCGAATCGGCATATTGCTTAATACGGCTTTCTTCTGCCGATGACAGGTTTTTACCAGTAAATACAATGATCGGCAGGTTTTCCAGTCCAGGGTTTTGTTTAACAACTTCCAGGGTTTCGTATGCGTTCTTATCAGGGATACCCATATCAAGGATCACACAATCAACTTCTTCTCTTTTCAGTGTGTTTACGCCATCGCTCACACTGCTCGATACAGCCGAGGATACGTTGAAAGTTTCCAGGAAGTAAGCAAGCGCTTTCGCGTGTTTGCTGTTCTCTTCTACAATTAGTACCTTTTTAGGGCTGCGGCTCAGGGCGTCTTCCAGTTTGGCAAACATCTGTTTCATTTGCTCCATGGCAATCGGCTTATTAATAAAGTCGACAGCTCCACGCAGGCGGCTCTCTTTTTTGGCCTCCATTGACGACATGATGTGTACCGGGATTGGCCTTGTTAACGGGTTGCTTTTCAACGCTTCCATTACTTCCCAGCCATCCATAACCGGTAGCTGTAAGTCGAGCAGTATAGCAATCGGGTGATATTTAAGCGCCATCTCCACACCCTGGTCACCACGAACGCTAATAACACATTTGTAGCCACGTTGGCGGCTAAAGCCAAGCAGGGCTTTGGCAAATGCTGTGTCATCCTCAATAATCAGCATTACTTTATCGCCTTTAACAATGCTTTCGCGATCATCGTCTATATCGCCCGGTATGTTTGGCGACAGATGCTTGATGCGCTCATCAACTTTAACTTCTTCAACTGGCAGCGCGGTGGTAATCTGTACAGGCAGTGGCAGGGGTACTGTAGCCGGTTTAACTTTAGGCAGTATCACTGTAAAATTACTGCCCTGGCCAGGCTCGCTGGACAGTTTAATTTCACCGCCTAATAAGCGTGCCAGTTCGCGGCTGATTGACAAGCCTAAACCTGTACCGCCAAACTTACGTTTGGTTGATCCATCGGCCTGTTTAAAGGCTTCGAACACCATTTCCTGTTTCTCTTTCGGGATACCAACTCCGGTATCTTTAACAGAAAACTCGATCAGCGAAGCATCATCCGCATTAGGTTGTATACTTAATTGTACCGAACCCGAAGTAGTAAATTTAAGTGCATTGCTCAGCAGGTTTTTAATAATCTGCTCTAAACGCATTTTATCGGTTTCGAACGCTTCGGTTGGTTTAAATTTATTCTCGATAATCAGCTCCAGTTTCTTTTCGCGGGCAATAGGGCTAAATAACGACTGCATATCTGAAGCGATGCCAGCGAATGGAATATTCTCATATTCCAGTTCCATTTTACCGGCTTCTATTTTAGATAGATCAAGTAGTTCATCGATGAGGTCTAATAATCCATTACCAGAGTTCAGGATCACACGTGCCGATTCTGTTTGCTCCTCGGTAAGGTTCTCCTCGTTATTCTCTGACAGGTATCTCGACAACAGCAAGATAGAGTTTAATGGCGTGCGCAACTCGTGCGACATGTTGGCCATAAACTCCGATTTATAACGCGTGCTTTGCTCCAGTTCGGCAGCCTTGCGTTGTATCTCTTCGTTACGGTCATTGATGATCCGGTTGCGTTCTTCCAGCTCGCCGTTGGTTTGCTGTAACTCTTCTTGTTGTACGCGTAGTTCTTCTTCTGAGGTTTGCAGGCGTTGGGTATGTGCTTCCAGTTCGGTGTTCAGATTTTCGAGCTCGCTGTGCTGTGCCTGTAGCTCTTCAGACTGTGCCTGGGTTTCTTCCAGCAGCTCCTGCATTTTTTTGCGGTTCTGTGCACTGGTGATGGCAATACCAATATTGCCGGCAACGTTTTGCAAAAAGTCGAGCTTACGCGGTGTATAGTTATTGATAGAGCCCAGCTCAATTACGCCGCGCACCTTATTATCTTGAAACACCGGGATAGCAATTACATTTTTAGGCCTGATGTTACCTGTAGCATGGCTTACCGAAATATACTCGGGGTCAATATCATTCAGGAAAATCTGCTTGCCTGTTGTTGCTACCTGGCCTAAAATACCATCGTTGGCAGCAATAGTTTTGCTAATGTTTGATGATAAAGCAAAGCCGCTTTGCAGGTGCAGGGTTTCACTTTCGAAAGTATACAATGCACCAACCTGGCTTTTGGTATAGTTGGCTACAAAATCCAATATATCATCGGCTACTGCAACCACGTCTTTTTCGCCAACCATGCGGTCGTTTAGCTGGGCAATGCCGGTTTGTAACCATTCGTTATCAGATAATTTAGCAAACGAAAAATCGAGCGACTCGGCCATTTTGTTTAGTGAACCAGCCAGGCTGCCCAATGTATCTTTCTCCTTATCATCAACCCTGATCTCGTATTCGCCGTTCGAAATTTTATCAGCAATGCCTTGTATCACACCAATACGGTGCGATGTTTCTACGTCTTTATCTTCCAGGGCTTTCTGCAAACGGTTACGTTCGGCCAGATCTGATGTTACTTTAAAGTAAGAGAAGATGGAAATGACTAACGATAGTATAGCCGCAAAAACAATAATTACCGGTGTAAAGGTCGAAAACTGTTTAAGCCTTGCAGTACGTTCAATCAACATGGCATTCTCGTCGTGCTCCATATTGGCAACCGCTGCACGCAAAGCATCCATACTGGATTTTCCCTGGCGCAGATCATCAACCGTAACTACCTGGCCCGATCTTTTTTTGTTGATCAGTTGCTCAAGGACGGTCATCCTTTTCAGCATAATATCTTTAATTACCTTTACATTCTCTTGTTGGCGCGCATTATCTACTGTTAAATCTGCAGCTTTATTGGTGTTTAAAAGCGCTTTATCATAAGCGCCGTTGTAAGGTTCCAGAAACTCTTCGCGGCCGGTTAATAAGAAACCACGCTGGCCGGTTTCGGCATCCTTCATGGTAGAGATTACAGTTTCTAACGATTGGATAACCTGGCTGCTATGGTCAACCATGTCTGAACTGGTGAGCAGGTTAGTGATGCTGACGTAAGAAACTATGGAGCTGATGACAAGCAACAGCAATGAAAGTCCGAATCCAATTTGCAGATTACGGGTTACAGTAGTTTTCATTTGTTAACGAAGTATATTTTATAAGATTTTTATAACTGTTTGTCTTTTTGAGAAGGCACGGTGAAGTAAAAGGTTGATCCTTCGCCTTCTTCACTTTCTACACCAAAGTTACCGCCATGCCTTTTAATAATTTCGGCACAAATGTATAAACCCATCCCCAAACCCTGAAAACGGTTTGAAGATTCTTCGACCCGGTAAAATTTATCAAAAAGCAGCTCTTGCTTGGCTTTGGGTATACCGATGCCTTTATCGCGTACACGCAGGGTTACTTTGTTACCGGGTAAGGCGGCCACCTCTACAAAAACCTCATTGCTATCGGGCGAATATTTAATAGCATTGGTTAAATAGTTAAGTACAACCTGCTCTAAACGCAGCGAGTCGCCATATATTTTAACATCGGCCAGGCCGGTTTTAATAATATGCTTGGTAGGGTACGATTGCTGAATAATATCGATAGCGCTTTCTACGAAAGGTTCGAAATCAAATTCTTTGAAATGGTATTCGAGCTGGCCCGAAATTATTTTCGAAGTATTTAACAGATCAGAAACCAACTGGTTCAATTTATTCAATTGCGTTTTGGTACGGTCGAGGTACATGCGCGTATTCGGCTTGTTATCCTTCTCGAACGATTTTTCGGCCAGCTGCAAATAGCCTTTAACCGAAGTTAGCGGTGTATTAAGCTCGTGGCTGGCTATGCTGATAAACTCATCCTTTTTGCTCTCTGCCTCTTTACGATATTCAATTTCTTCGAGCAAGGCGCTTTGTATGCGGTTCAGTTCGTCGGTTTGTTCGTAAAGCCTGATAAACGTGCGGATCTTGAGCACCAGGATATCCGGATCTATAGGCTTAACCAGGTAATCGCGGCCGCCCGAAGCATAGCCTTTGCTGATAAATTGTTTGTTAATTTTAACTGCAGAAAGGAATATGATTGGAATATCTTTGGTTTTGCTGTAGCCAACAATGGCTTCAGCTACCTCGAAACCATCCATGCCGGGCATTTGCACGTCGAGGATGATGAGTTTGTAGGAGTACTTGAGTATTTTGCGTAGCGCTTCTTCTCCCGATAAGGCCGTATCGACGCTGAAATTATGCGTTTCTAAGATCTTTTTTAACGCAATAAGATTTTCAGACTTATCGTCAACTATTAGTATCATGAATCTTTATCAATCGGTAGATGAAAGTGTAAATATATACCACAGTGGTGTTTTAATCAATAATAATTACTTGTTATCGTAAAATTAATTTTTCGTAATTATTAATATAAAAGCTTGCTATTCCTAAAAGGAATAACGGTTATTGGTAGAATAAGCAAATTGATTGGTTTTTGTTTTAATAAATGACGTCAAATTTTAAACATTAACATCGGCTTAAAACAACTAACTATTGCATAGCTTTGTTATATAAGCAGCTATGGAAAACAACACCGCCACTTTTACGCACATTGATACCGACACCAATTACCCAACCATGGTTGATGTAAGCGATAAGCAGGTAACTAAAAGAACTGCCATTGCGCAAAGTATTGTGGTGCTGGGCGCGGAGATTATGGCGCAATTAATTGGGAATGAGATCCAGACTAAGAAAGGACCGGTTTTTCAGACCGCAATTATTGCCGGTACTATGGCTGCGAAAAAAACGGCCGACCTGATACCGCTTTGCCACCCATTGGCGTTAGAGAGCGTAAAGGTTAATATTGCCATTAATGCTGAACAAGAGGTAGTTATTGAATGTACTGCCATAATTACCTCGAAAACCGGGGTAGAGATGGAGGCCCTAACCGGGGCCAGTGTTGCAGCATTAACTATCTACGATATGTGCAAAGCATTTTCGCACGATATAGTGATCAAAGAAACCAAACTGATACAAAAAACAGGAGGGAAAAGTGATTATCAAAACCAATAAACCCCACCAAAAACATGCGCCGTTGGCGAGGCCAAACCTCGGCGACTTTGGTAGAAATGAACTGGCGATTTTAGGTGCACCATGCAACGTGATCCGCGGCCTGGCCGGGCGCTGGCTAAAACTTTTAGACGACAAATGGAAGGTTGCCTACGCAGATGCCGACCATAAAGAAGACGGCTTATCAAAGGACTTATTAGAGGGCGCTTCCCTGCAGTTTACTGACAAGATAAGCCATAAAAGGATAGATTTTAAGCAGGAAAACATTACTCATTTAAGTAATAGAATTTTGTTCAATAATGAGGACTTAGTGCTCATTAACGGCAACCATTTTACCGGTAAAAAACAGATTGTGATTATCCATCCCGGCAAGCCATTGGATGAAAAATTAGATAAGCTAACCGACGTTGCACTGATTTTGTTAAGCGAACATACCCGTATTCCGGAATTTATGGAAGCGCATTTGCCCGATATAAAAAGCATCCCGGTACTTGCTTTGCAGGATGAAGCACGGATCATTTCTTTCCTCACGATATTTCTGAACGAGAGTATAGCCCCACTAAGCGGACTGGTTTTGGCCGGAGGCAAAAGCACCCGCATGCTGGTTGACAAGGGGAGCATCGCTTATCACGGTATGACCCAGCGGGCGTACATGGTTGAGATGCTTAGCCGGTTCTGTGGCCATGTTTACCTATCGGATAATACCAAAACCGGTTTTGAAACAATTGAAGACACCTTTACCGGATTGGGGCCGTTCGGTGGGATCTTGTCAGCTATGCAAAGTAATCCAAATGCAGCCTGGTTAACCGTAGCCTGCGATTTACCATACCTAGCTGCTGATACTTTAGATTACCTGGTGAAGCATCGCAATCCATCCAAACTGGCTACAGCGTTTCTGGATAGCGATAGTAAATTCCCCGAACCACTGATTACCATTTGGGAGCCCCGCGCTTACCCTGTGATGCTGCAATTTTTGGCGCAGGGATATTCTTGCCCACGTAAAGTGTTGATCAATAGTGATATTGAATTGTTGACCGCACCCGATGTAAGTGAGTTTAGAAACACCAACACACCCGAAGAGCGCGATGAAGCCTTACGCTTTTTCAAATCCGACAATCACTCTTTCTGATTCTCGATCAGCCACTGTAGTTTCTTGTAGTTTTGCTCGTGGTAGGTAACTTTTCCTGTCTTAAAACGACTTTCAGGATCGTATAAATAGGTTTTGATGCCTAAATCCTGGGCTGCTTTTATTTCAGATTCCGGGTCGTCGCCAATGGCTAGCAGCTCATCTTTGTGGTAGCCATATTTCTCCATAATGTCCACAAAAATATCGCGCTTGGTTTTAGAGCTGATCTCGGGATCAACCACAAAAATCTCCTTAAAATGGCTGCGAACGCCTAAGCCATCAATTTTGCTTTGCTGTAGTTTTACAAACCCAAACGTAACCAAAAACTTAGGCAGGTTGATGGATTCTACAATCTCATAATCCTTATAAGGTTTGATGGGCTTGTTGTACGTCGTGTTTTTCAGCAGTTCGATGGCGTTGGTTTTAAACTCTTCAGTAAAACCATGTTCATCAGCTACTTTTTGGAATGGGGTACGGCTTAGTGCAGTTTTGGCTTCGGCTAATTGCTCATCGTTCAGGTTGCCGCGGTGCTCTTCCATCAGGTGTTCGATGGTTTCAAAAATTTCATCTGAAATGCTTTTGGTTGGGAATATGGTGTTATCCATATCCAGTATCAGTGCTTTTATCATACCTATAAAATAAGAAAAACGGTTTTAATGTTTTTAATTATTGGTGATGGTTACCAACTGGTTCTGAAACCGCAACTTATAAAGCAGGAAGAAACCAATAGCAGCAGCCAGACAAACGCAAGATAACGACCACCACAAGGCCCCGTAACCAAACAGTGCAATGATCTGACTACCAATTACAGGTGCCAATATTTGCGCCGCCGACCAGGCCATGGTATAAAGCGCTGCATATTGCCCGCGGTTGTTATCATTGGTACGAACCACCCAAAATGAATTCATGAACGGCATGGCAAACATTTCGCCGAAGGAGATAACGATGATAACCAAGGTAGCTACCCAAACCGATGGCGGCAAAACATCCATGAATGTTAAGGAAATTCCGGTTAGCAAAACGCCGAAACAGATGTACCGCAAAGCATGCCGCTTGCCTTCGAGGCCGCTGATGAGTACCATCTCTATAAAGGCTACCATCAGCCCGTTTAAGGCCATTAAGCTACCTATTACGCGCTCATCAATATGCCATAAGGTTTTATAGAAAACCGGCTGAATGGTAAATGTTTGAAAAAAACACATGCCGAACAAGGTGGTCAACAAAATGAAGACCATGTAGATGCCATCTTTATAGGGCGATGCTTTGGCATCATGATGTGCTGCTTCTACCGGTTTTTTGTAGTTAGACCGGGGCATGATTTTAAGCAGCAGTAATCCCGACATTAAGTTGGTACAGCCATCAACCCAAAACAATAAGTGATAATTATGTGCAGCCAGAAAACCACCCAATGCCCCACCGAATGACCAGCCCAGGTTTACAGCCAGTCTGTTCAAAGAGTAGGAGCGGGTCTTATTTTCGGGCGTACTGTAAGCCGCTATAGCTGTTGAGTTGGCCGGCCTAAAGGCATCGTTACATAAACTTAATATATAAACGCAGCCACAAATAGCGAAGAAATTTGTTTGATAGCCCAGTAAGATAAACAGTAGCCCGGCGCTTAGTAACGAGGAAAACTGTACATCGTAAAAGCCGTACTTGTCGGTTATTTTACCACCGATAAATGCCCCTGTGATAGAACCCAGCCCAAACAAACCCATGATGATACCTGCCTGCACAATGGTAAAGTGCAGGGCCTGGGTGCAGTAGATAGTCATGAAAGGCAGCACCATGGTACCACTACGGTTAATTAAAACCACCAGCGAGAGGTACCAACTATTGCGCGACAAACCGCTGTATGCTTTTTTATAGAGTTGGATAGGTGAAATCATGAGCAGGTTTAAATACAAAATTATAAACCTGACTCAAATGCCAGGTTAGTTTTTATTTTTTACATATACGAGGCCCCGGCAGTCGTCAGGATCACCGATATTTAAAAGTACAGCTGGCTGATTATTTTTAATCATAAGCTCTGATGATATCATTCCCACCAAATTTATATCGCAGCCGTATTTATCATCGCAGGAGAAAGACCATTTTCCGGTTTTGTGAACAAGCTTGCCTTTAAACGTTCCAAAATCATCCAGTGCCCAATCTGGTAAATTTATGAACTCATAAGTTCCATTATTTTTGAGTTCAAGCGTATGATTGGAGATCTTGTAGTCTCCTTCATAATGCATTTGATCTTTAGAATGCTTATCCAAACTATAAACTCCAATTAAGGATTTTACATCTAAGCCATTGCCAATCCTATTATATCCCATATCCCAAACACAAAAAAGTGGATGGCAAGACGTTAGTGCCAGACTAAAAAGTGTAATTAAAATATAGGTGACTTTTTTGAGCACTGATTGAGCTATAAAATCGCTGTCCTATTCCTTAAATAATGATCTGCAATAACCAGCGCGGCCATAGCTTCTACAATAGGCACGGCGCGTGGAACTACACAAGGGTCGTGGCGGCCTTTGCCTTGTATTTCGGCAGCGTCGCCATTGGCGTCAACGGTTTGCTGGTTGGTCATAATGGTGGCTACCGGCTTAAAGGCTACCTTAAAGTTGATAGGCATCCCGTTGCTGATACCGCCCTGGATACCACCCGAATAGTTGGTTAACGTGCGAATCTGATCGCCGGTGTTCACAAACAAATCGTTATGTTCTGATCCCTGCATCTCGCTGCCTTCAAATCCCGAGCCGTATTCAAAACCATGCACAGCGTTAATGCTTAGCATAGCCTTGCCTAAATCGGCATGCAGTTTATCAAACACGGGTTCGCCCAAACCAACCGGGCAGTTGGTAATAAAGCAGGTTACTTTACCGCCAATGGTATCGCCTTGCTTACGGATGCTGTCGATCTTCTCGATCATCTCCTCGGCTGTAGCCGGATCAACACAACGTACAATGTTTTTCTCACGCTCCTCGATAAATGCCTGCGGGTTGCTGATATCTACATTCGGCGCATCAATTTTGCCAACGCTGCTTACATGGGCAATAACCTCGATACCTTTCGCTTTCAACATCAGTTTAGCAACAGCTCCTGCTGCCACACGGGCTGCAGTTTCGCGGGCTGATGAGCGGCCGCCACCACGGTGATCGCGGATACCATATTTGCTATGATAAGTATAATCGGCATGCGACGGACGAAATACATCGGTATTATGGCTATAATCCTTCGAACGTTGATCTTCATTAGGGATAATCATTGCGATAGGGGTACCGGTAGTTTTACCTTCAAAAACGCCCGAAAGGATTTTCACCGTATCAGCCTCTTTACGTTGCGTTGTAATTTTAGACTGACCAGGTTTACGCTTATCCAGCTCGCCCTGAATATAATCCAGATCGATGTCCAGCTGAGCCGGACAACCGTCTATAATTACCCCAATTGCTTCGCCATGCGATTCGCCAAAAGTTGTTATCCTGAATATTTGCCCGAAGGTATTGCCTGCCATTTTGTTAGATGTGAGATATTAGATTTGAGTATTGAGATTGCGCTTCTATACTCTTTGTATTATTCAAATTTGTCATTGCGAGCGATAGCGCGACAATCTCGTCGTAGGCTATTCGATCTGCATAGCTACGAGATTGCTTCGTCGTACCTCCTCGCAATGACAAAATTTATTTACCGTCATCCTGAACTTGTTTCGGGATCCCACAGGACAAGCACATTTGCTTAGCGAGTGGGGTGCCGATCCGCCGATAGGCGGACGGCATGACGGGTTTAAAAACGTATCACGTAAAACGTTAAACGTCCACCGTTTCAAACCCAGCCTTTTCCAGATCAGTCCAGAATGCCGGGTACGATTTATCAACCACTGCGGCATCTTCAACTTCCAGTTCAGGAATAATGAGGGCCAGCGGTGCAAAAGCCATCGCCATGCGGTGATCTTCGTAAGTTTTGATGGTCATTTTTTGAGGGATAAACTTCTCGCTGCAGTCAAGCTTGTAAACCTGTCCTTTTTCAATCAGTTTAACGCCCATTTTGCCCAGCTCGTTTTGCAAAGCTGCTATGCGGTCGGTTTCTTTGATCTTCAAAGTTTCCAAACCAGTAAAAGTAGCTTCGTGACCTAAGGCTGCACATACAACCACAACAGTTTGCGCCAGATCGGGACATTGGATCATGTCAAAGATCTTACGCACAATCGGTTTAGGCTCTTTCTTCAAGTACACACCGCCATCTTTAAACTGCGAGGTGATGCCGAAGTTGGCCATAATTTCGCCGATTACGCTGTCGCCTTGTAGGCTGTATGAGGTTAGGCTTGGTAAAAACAGTTCAGCTTCGTCGCTCAGGGCTGCAATGGCATACCAGTATGATGCTGCGCTCCAATCCGGTTCAACCCAGATACTGGTTTCGGCAAATTCCTGGTTAGCAATGCTGATGATATTATCTTCCCACTGATGCTGGATGCCTGCCTGTTGCAGCATACTCAAAGTCATTTCTACATAAGGGCGCGAGGTTAGCTCACCTTCAATTTGCAGCTTTAAACCTTGCGGCAATCGCGCAGCAATCAACAACAACGCAGTAATATACTGACTGCTGATATTGCCCTGAATGCTAATCAAATCCGTTTTTTGCTCGAAACCGCCTTTGATATGCAGGGGAGGGTAACCATCCTGTTCCACATAATCAATATTAGCCCCAAGGGTGCGCAAAGCATCAACCAAAATACCGATAGGGCGTTGTTTCATGCGCTCGCTTCCGGTTAAGATCACTTCTTCGCCACTAATTGCATAGTAGGCAGTCAGGAAACGCATAGCAGTGCCGGCGGGGCCGATGTTTACTGTTGTCAGTTGCCGGTTGTCGGTTGTCAGAGGTCCGGATTCGCCTTCTGAGTTCTGAGGGCTGAAATCTGAATTCCGGCCTCCGGCCTCTGACAACTCTGACCTCAGAATACCGGCCAACAGCACAGCGTCCGCAGCATCAGAAACGTTGGTTACTTTTACGCGGCCCTGGCTTAAGGCCTCAATAACGAGTGCACGGTTGCACTCGCTTTTTGAGCCTGTAAGTTGTATTGTAGTATTTACCGTTTTACTGTTTTTACGCAGTATGATGTTTGGTTTCATCAGCAATTATGCGTGGGTTAAATTTTCCTTAACACCGGTACCAGCATTCATGATCTCGGTTTGTTTGCGGATTGATTCGCTGTGGATCAGCTCTAATAATTTCTCAGTGAAATCGTTATCTAATTTCAATGCTTTACCGTATTGAACGCCTTTTTTCAGGATCTCGTCCCAACGGTTAACTTGTAAAATAGTGATGCCGTTATCTTTTTTGTAGTTACCGATCTTTTCAACAATCTGCATACGCTCAGCTAATTTTTGAATTACCAGGTCATCAATTTTGTCGATGTTGGCACGCAATTCTGCTAATGCATCTTTAATTGCTATGCTTTTAACTTCTGGCTTGCGCAGGGTTAAGTTGTCAATCAGTTCAGCAAGGGCTTTAGGTGTAACTTGTTGTTTAGCATCAGTCCAGGCAACAGAAGGGTCGATGTGCGATTCGATCATTAAGCCCTGGATATCCATATCCAAAGCTTTTTGAGCGATGTAAGGGATCAAATCACGGTTACCAGTGATGTGGCTTGGATCATTGATGATCGGAAGATCAGGCGCATGGGTTTTTAAGTTGATGGCCATATCCCACATTGGTTCGTTACGGAAAGCAGATTTCTCGTAAGATGAAAAACCACGGTGAATAGCCGCCAGTTTAGTAATACCTGCGTTGTTGATACGCTCTAAAGCACCGATCCATAAAGTTAAATCCGGGTTAACCGGGTTTTTTACCATTACGGGTACATCAACACCGCGCAAAGCGTCGGCAATTTCCTGTACAGTAAAAGGGTTAGCAGTTGAACGTGCACCTACCCAAAGGATATCCACACCTGCTTTTAAAGCTTCTTCAACGTGTTTTGCAGTAGCAACCTCAACAGCGGTTGGCAAGCCGGTTTCTTGTTTGGCAGTTTTTAACCACTCTAAACCAATGCTGCCGATACCTTCAAACTCACCCGGACGGGTACGTGGTTTCCAGATACCTGCACGTAATGCGCTTAGTTTGCCGGTTTTGGCTAAAAGTTGGGCAGTAGCAACTAACTGTTCTTCAGTTTCGGCACTGCAAGGGCCTGCAATTAAAAGCGGTTGATTTTCATTAGCCGGCTTAATCCAGGTGCTTAATGGCTGTATTTTAAGATCGATTTTCATACTATTTTGTTTTGAGTCCCGACAGCTGAGTTCAGAGATCGGGGATTGTATATTTTAATATTATTATTTACTTTTTATGAGTCCGGAAGTCCGTGTTACCGAAAGTGCGGAAGTTTTTTATGTTTTAATTCTGCCTTTCGGTCCTTCAAACTTTTGTCTTTCGGACTTTCCGACCCCGGACTTCCGGACTCCTGCACAAAGCTACTCCTCTATAAATCGTTTATACTCACCAAGTATGTTAAAATTGTGTGTATACTTTAACACCTGGCGAATGGCGGTGTCGTAGGCTTTACTGTCTTCCCACTCCACGTCTACATAAAAGTTGTATTCGTTACGTTTACCCAATACCGGCATCGACTGGATTTTGCTCATGTTAACGCCTTCTTCTGCCAGAATATTCAGCACTTTGGCCAGCGAGCCTACCTCGTTGCTTACCTGGAAACAAAGCGATGCTTTATTAGCAGGGATATTCTTAGCGTTTTCCTGGTGGGTAAGGATCAGGAAACGGGTGAAATTCTTTTTGTTCGATTCGATGCGGCGCTCCAGGATTTGCAGATCATATAGTTTAGCAGCCAGTGAGTTAGCAATGGCTACGGTGTCTGTCAATTGCTCCTCGCGGATGCGTTTGGCACAAGCAGCAGTATCACTGCTTTCAACCACTTTTAGTTGCGGATGTTCGTTAAAGAAATCATCACACTGGCGAATTGCGATAGGGTGCGACATGGCAGTTTTTACATCCTCGAACTTTACACCCGGCAAGGCCATTAAGTGCAACTGGATAGGCAGGTAAATTTCACCAACCACCGGGAAATTGTAGCCCAGCAACAGCGAGTAGTTAGGTAAAATACTGCCTGCAATGCTGTTTTCGATGGCCATTACCACATAGTCGGCCTCTTTAGCCTGCAACTTATCAAATGTTTGTTTAAACGAGTTACATTCTATCGTTGTAATGTTTTCGCCAAAGAACTTGAAGGCTGCTTCTTCGTGAAAAGATGCCCTGATTCCTTGAATGGCTACCCGTGGTTTCTGCTGTTCCATAATGAGTTAAAAAAAAAGTCCCGGCTGTTGGGCCGGGACTTTTTCTGATTTGTGTATGTCTTGTTATGGCATATATCAGTCCCGGCTCTTACTGCTAAAGTAAAAGTAGAAACCAAAATAATATGCGCCTGTGTATTTCATTGTTGTTATTACGGCGGTAAATGTACTGTTAAAAATTAAATTGTCAATAGAAAATTTTTATTTTTCGACATTTCCTGATCTAAACCAAATTTAATTTGCTTTGTGATGGCAAATTTACAAGGACACCGGCCATTTATTACGTGTATACTCAAAATCGATCCCATAAAATTTGTTGATGAAATCGAAATAAGGAATCAGCAGACCGGGAAACCTGATGGATGTATCATCCTTAAATGTGATACAATAAATAGGAGATTTTTGATTTTTACTCACATTGCAGATAGAGATAGTTTTAATATCGGCCTTGTTATAAACGTTAATAGATCCGTTATCGCCAAACTGAAAAACGTTATTGCCCTTAGAAAGATGAAGGAACATATTCTTTGATTTTGAATAAGTCTTAAGCATAGTATATGCAGCAGTAAGCATTAAAAGGCTGAATGCGACGAAAAATAAAGAAACGATTATAGGAGCACCTTTAATAATTACCTGAAGAATTATAGCAATCATAAGCAGCATTAGTGCCATGATTGCAGAAAAACTCCAATAAAAACTATTATGATTGACCGTATAATCGAAGTTTTTGTTTTCGAAATGTTTGCTGGCGGCTATATCAAGTAAATGTTTATCAAACTTTTGCAGATCCAAAGTGCCGTCAAAATAATCTGCTACCAAACTACAATCGGTATGTATATCCGGCGCATGGTATTCATAAACATGATTACCATAATCTAAAAAATAGAGGCAGAACTTACCGTTGAAGTATAAACCTACTTTCAAATATTCCCTATCCTCATTTATTATGGTAACCGATGGCCCGGTAAGTTGAATATCGGTCAAAGGCCGTTCTTCATCCCAGGGGAAGGTTTTAATGAGGTCGATGGTTTCTTCTAAGGTTCTGGGCTGCTCGTCAGAGAACTCACCCTTCTCGTAGGTTTTGTGCTGAATTTTGGAGATGAACTGGGGCATAGGGTAAAATGAATTGTCTAAATTAAGAGTTTTCCCTATACTCACATCCAGTTGTCGGCAAGTTCCCTTACGCCGCCTTCTCCTGCTTATACTCCCTTTGCAAAACCCTCGCCGTCTGTGTACTGCCATCATGGCTCCAGCCGGGTGGATTGAACATGTAGCCTAATTTATTTTTAATCCCGGGAGCTTTTTTTACATCGTGCACTAACGCTTTCCACTCGTGGAAAATGATGTTTACGGCGCCGGTATCTTCGGGTTGGTGGGTGAGGCCGTATTTGATGGGTTCGGGCAGGTTTTCATCCTGGAAGGTGCCAAATATACGATCCCATATGATGAGCATCATGGCCATGTTTTTATCCAGGTAGGGGATGTTTGATGCATGATGAACCCGGTGATGCGATGGCGTAACAAACACCCATCCGTACCATTTGGGCAGGCTAACCCGGTATTGCGTATGTACTAAATTGCCGTATAGTTGAGTAATGAGGTAAGCATATAGAATATCCATCGCGCTGAAACCCATTAAGACCAATGGCAGGTAAAAGAACACCCGGTACAAAGGTTCGAACACGGTAGACCGGAAACCTGTAGTAAAATTAAAATGCTCTGAAGAATGGTGGGTTACGTGCATAGCCCAGAAGAAACGGCAGTAATGCCCGGTGTAATGCAGCACCCAGTATAAAAAATCCTGTGTAACTACCAGCACAAACCAGTACCAAAATACATTGCTGATCTCAAATAACCTGAACTGGTAAAAATATTGCAGCACAAAAAAGGTAGAACCCTTAACCGCAAGGTTAATGAAAAACGTGATGGTAGTTAAATAGATATTGGTAAACGTATCGCGCTTTTCGTAATAATGGCGGTTTTCGCGATAGCTGAGCCACATTTCGGTGAGGGTTAGGGTAACCAACAGGCCGATCAATAGCACTACAGCATCATTTTTAGCATTAAGGGGTGTCATACTAACAATAAATAAAAAAGAAAGAATTTGTTTTGAACGTATTACAACGCTGCGTAGTATTTTAAACTTTCGCGAAGTTCGTCTTCCGTACAAATTGCATTAATACTATAAGTGCCAATGGCTTTTAACAGTGTACAGTTAATAGTATTGCCTTCGTTTTTCTTATCCTTCTTCATCAATTCAATCAACGCAGGGAAGGTCGATTCTTTAATTTCGTATTTAGGGTATAAACGGGTTAATACTTTAACCGTATCATTTAGTTCAGTTTCGGTTAAGCCGGTATTCTTTTTTACCGAAAGCCAGGCTTCGCAGATCATCCCGATGGCAATGGCTTCGCCGTGGGTTAAATGCTCTTTTTCGTCATGATCGAGCGACCAGGTTTCGACAGCATGCCCAACCGTATGGCCAAAGTTTAAGGCCTTACGATGGCTTTTCTCCGTCGGGTCCGAAATTACAATACGATTTTTAATCACTACCGATTGAGCAATCAGCTCGGTTGACGGGATAGAAAGGTCGCTGTTCTTCAAAGCTTCCCAATAAGCAGCATCGGCAATTAAGCCGTGTTTCAGCATTTCGGCCAGGCCCGATAATATTTCTCTTGATGGCAGGGTTTTCAGGAAAGCCTGCTCTATAAATACGGCTTTAGGCTGGGTAAACGTACCGATGATGTTTTTAATGCTATCCATATCGATACCGGTTTTACCACCAACAGAGGCATCTACCTGCGAAAGTACAGTGGTTGGCACGTTCACAAAATCAATCCCGCGTTTAAAGGTAGATGCTGCGAAGCCACCCAAATCGGTAACTACACCGCCACCGAGATTGATCATCAGGCTGCGACGATCTGCACCGAAATCGATCAGCATTTTCCAAACGCCGATGCAAAAGTCGATGGTCTTGCATTCTTCGCCGGCGCTGATCTCAATCAGGTCGTAGGTTTTACCTGTTAGTTTTGCCTCGATAAGCGGCAGGCAGTGTACGGTTGTAAACTCGTCTGTAAGGATAAAAAACTTAGAGTAATTGCCCTGTTCAACAAAATTTACCAGTTCGTTAAGGCTATCATTTAAATAAACATGGTAGCCAATGCTTTCTATCGGTTGTATTTGTGCTGTATCCATTTTAAACTATCGTGATTTTTTGACCTCTGAATTCAACAACGTCGCCTTTTTTTACTTTAAGGCGTTTGCGGTAATCAACCTCACCATTGTACGTCACTTCACCTTCAGATACCACAATTTGTGCTTCGCCGCCGGTTTGCACCAGGTTGGTAGCCTTTAACAGTTGTATAAGTGGAATATATTCGCCTTCGAGCTCAAAATTTATCATGATGGCAAAAATAAACTATTCGCAGGATAATGAGTTATAATAATGCATTTTCTAACTTTGCAAAATGGCTTCTAACGATACTGCTGCTGCGCCCAAAAAGAATTTACTTTCTTTCGAAAATACTGAGATCGCTTTTAAACACCTATCAAACGGTAGTTTAGACCGTGCATTCTGGTTGTTTAAGGCTATTAATAATAATACACTGGTTAAGGTTGGCCCGCCAATTACTAACCTGGCCATGAAAATCGGCTTGCCGATTAAAGGTATTATTAAGGGTACAATCTTTAAACAGTTTTGCGGCGGCGAAACCATTGCCGAATGCGATGCTGTGATTAAAGAATTGGCTGCAGGCCATGTGGGTACGATTTTAGATTACTCTGTTGAGGGCGAAGATGAAGAATCTGTCTTCGATTTTACCCGCGATGAGATTATTCGCACCATTAACCGTGCAACAGGCGATAAGGCCGTGCCAATCACCGTATTTAAAGTTACAGGAGTTGGCCGATTTGGTTTATTAGAGAAGTTGGATACAGGAATTGCTCTTACAGCCGAAGAAGAGCAGGAATGGCAAAAA
>CAHJXH010000056.1 GCA_903644075.1 Sphingobacteriaceae bacterium
ACCAACCCAGACACAGGCGAAGAAATTTTACGTCGCCCGGATGTTAAAGAACCATTTGCAGCATTAGCGTTTAAAATTGCAACAGATCCATTCGTAGGTCGTTTGTGCTTTATCCGCGTATATTCTGGTAATTTAGATGCTGGTTCGTATGTGCACAACATGCGTTCTGACAACAAAGAGCGTATCTCTCGTATCTTCCAAATGCACGCTAACAAGCAAAACCCAATCCCTAACGTAGGTGCTGGTGATATTGCTGCGGTAGTAGGCTTTAAAGATATTAAAACAGGTGATACCCTTTGTGATGAGAAACACCCGATCATCCTTGAGTCTATGAACTTCCCTGAGCCGGTTATCGGTTTAGCTATTGAGCCTAAAACTCAGGCAGACGTAGATAAATTAGGTATGGCTTTAGGTAAATTAGCTGAAGAGGATCCAACCTTCCGTGTAAACTCTGACGAAGAGACCGGCCAAACTGTAATTTCAGGCATGGGCGAGCTTCACTTAGATATCATCATGGACCGCTTAAAACGTGAGTTTAAAGTAGAGGTTAACCAGGGTGCTCCACAAGTAGCTTACAAAGAGTCTATCACAGGTACTATCCAACACCGCGAAACTTATAAGAAACAAACCGGTGGTCGTGGTAAATTTGCTGATATCCAGGTTATCATTTCTCCAAATGACGAAGGTAAAGAAGGCTTAACATTTGTGAACGAAATTAGCGGTGGTTCAATCCCTCGTGAGTTTATCCCATCTGTTGAAAAAGGCTTTGCAGCTTCTATGGCAAATGGTGTATTGGCAGGCTATCCGTTAACCAGCTTGAAAGTTAGGTTAATTGACGGTTCATTCCACGCAGTCGATTCAGATGCGCTATCTTTCGAGATCGCAGCTAAATCTGCATACCGCGAGGCATTGCCAAAATGTAAACCAATGTTGCTTGAGCCGATCATGAAAATCGAGATCCTTACCCCTGAAGAAAACATGGGTGATGTAATCGGTGACATGAACCGTCGTCGTGGCCAACTGTTAGGTATGGATTCACGCGCTGGTGCACAAGTTATTAAAGCTACAGTGCCACTTTCAGAAATGTTTGGTTACGTAACTCAGTTACGTACTATCACTTCTGGCCGTGCAACTTCAACTATGGAGTTTGATCACTATGCTGAAGCTCCACGCAACGTACAAGAAGAAGTTGTTGCTAAAGCTAAAGGCAGAACTAAAGGCAGCGTAGCATAACTATAAAGTTATTGGTTGATTAAGTTGATTGAGTGAGTAGTTACTCCTTCGATAAACTTAATCAACTTTATAAACATAATAAACAAATCAACCACTGGTAATAAATAGCTCTTACCGGCGGTTTAAAACAAAAACAAAATGAGCCAAAGAATCAGAATTAAACTGAAATCTTACGACTACAACTTGGTTGATAAATCAGCTGAGAAAATCGTTAAGACAGTAAAGCCAACCGGCGCTGTAGTAAGCGGTCCGCTTCCTTTACCTACTGAAAAGAAAATCTTTACAGTATTACGTTCTCCGCACGTAAACAAAAAAGCGCGTGAGCAATTTCAACTTTGCTCATACAAGCGTTTATTAGACATCTACAGTTCTAACTCTAAAACTGTTGACGCACTAATGAAACTTGAGCTTCCAAGTGGTGTTGAAGTAGAGATCAAAGTATAACTGTACCGGAAGATCCGATATTGAAAAGGCTGCCTTGCAAAAGGTGGCCTTTTTTGTTGAACGCAAAATGTATATCATTGCATATGCAGTGTAAATGTTATTGTCTAAGGTCACTTTGTTACTTTGGCATATTTTTAGTTAAATTTGTTTAAATGGAAGCATATATCGCATATCCCACAAAAGAACAGGAAAAGGCAGTAGAAGCATTTTTCTTAGCTTTAAACATTACGTTTGAAAAACGAATTAATGATTCTAAATTGCCAGATCATGTGATTGCTGGTATAAACAGAGGTTTGGAAGATATGGCAGCGGGTAGAACTATTACCTTGGAAGAGTTTAAGAAAAAGCTCTTTGTGTCTGATGAAATTTGAGATAGTTTTTGCTGATGCAGCGCACGAGACCTTTACTGCCATCCAATCACAAATCTTAGATAAGTGGGGCAAAAAGTCTGTTATTAAGTTTGAAAAACGCGTTCTTAAGATATTAGAAATAATATCATTATCACCATTTATCTACGAGGCAGCAAATATTGGTGTAAATGTAAGAAAAGCTTCTGTTCATAAAAATTGCTCCTGCTTTTATAAAATAGGAGAAACTTCTATAACCGTATTGTTTTTTTGGGATAACAGACAAGAGCCGATATAGTTGTTCGTTCATAATAATTTCTATTATACCCGTTCATCCCCGAACGCTTACTGTATCGAAACCGAACAGCTTTTTAATCTTAACCTATTTTAACATACTGATATTCAGTTATTAATAAATAAGGCATTATCTTGGCTCTTGATCTGCAGTTAATTAGCCAATTTCAAATTAACCTTATTAAACATGCTTAAAAATTACTTCAAAATAGCCTGGCGCAACCTTATCAAAAACAAGGTTTACTCATCTATCAATATTCTGGGATTAGCTTTAGGTATGGCGGTTGCCATCTTAATTGGTTTATGGATATGGGACGAGCTATCGTTCGATCATTATCATGAAAACCATGAGAAGATTGGCCAGGTAATGGTTACCCAAACTTTCGATGGGCATACCAGTACCCAAACTGCTATGGCATTACCGGTTGCGCCCGAACTTAAAAACAAATACGCGGCCGACTTTAAATATATAAGCCATGCCTCATGGACCAACACCTATATATTGGGTGCGGGCGAAAATAAAGTATCACAAAAGGGAATGTGGGTTGAAGCCGACTTCCCTAAAATGTTAACGCTTAAAATGGTGCAGGGAGATATTAGCGCGTTGAAAGATCCATCATCAATGCTGCTGGCGCAATCTGCCGCTAAAGCCTTATTTGGCGATAAAGCGCCATTGGGTAAAACCGTACGTATTAACAATAAAATGGATTTAAAGGTAGGCGGGGTATATGAGGATCTACCCAATAACTCTACTTTTAATGATATGCAGGTATTGCTTGCATGGGATAAGCTGGTGGCTACTGATCCTTACACTAAATCGTCACAAACAAATTGGGGCGACCATAGCACCCAGCTATTTGTACAGCTAAGTGACAATGCTGATTTTGATAAGGTAAGCAAAAAAATAAGAAGCCTTTCGCACGATCACTTTAAAGAAGCTAATGAACGTCTGTTGGTGCACCCGATGGATAAATGGCACCTGTACAGCAATTTTAAAGATGGCAATATAGATGGTGGCCGCATACAATATGTATGGCTGTTTGGCATCATCGGGATATTTGTATTGCTGTTGGCATGCATCAACTTTATGAACCTCAGCACAGCCCGGTCAGAGAAACGTGCGAAAGAAGTAGGTATTCGCAAGGCTATCGGTTCGGTTCGCCAGCAATTAATTGCCCAGTTTTTAAGCGAATCTATTGTGATGGCCTTAATAGCATTTGCTTTCGCCATAATTATCGTTATTGCGTTTTTGCCTGTGTTTAATAACCTGGCTAATAAGCAAATGCAATTTCCGTGGACAAGCAGTGCTTTTTGGTTGCTAAGTTTGGCGTTCTCCTTGCTAACGGGTATTGTATCGGGAAGCTATCCGGCATTTTACCTGTCTGGCTTTAATACAGTTAAGGTGCTAAAAGGTACTTTTAAAACCGGCAGGTTTGCTGCTTTGCCACGCAAGGTATTGGTGGTAATACAGTTTACAGTATCGGTAACGCTTATCATCGGTACCATAATCGTTTTTAAACAAATACAGTTTGCTAAAAACAGGCCTATAGGTTATAGCCGCGAAGGCTTGCTTACTGTTGATATTAATACACCCGATTTACAGGGACATTATGATGCTTTAAGAAGCGACCTGCTTAAAACAGGTGTATTAGAAAATATGTCAGAATCATCGAGCCCTTCAACAGATATCTGGAGTAACCAGATCGGGTTCGATTGGAAAGGTAAAAATCCATCCACTAATCCAGTGTTTGGTATTGTTGCCGTAACACACGATTTTGGTAAAACCATCGGTTGGAAAATTAAAGATGGCCGCGATTTTTCGAGGAGCTTTGCCACCGATACCAGCAGTTTATTATTGAACGAAGCCGCCGTGAAGTTAATTGGCATTAAAAACCCTGTGGGCGAAACCATTAAATGGAACGGCAAAGCCTATATTGTAAGAGGTATAATTACCAACATGGTAATGAACTCGCCTTATATGGAAGCTATGCCAACGGTATTTACCCTAAATTACGGCTGGACCAATATTATCACCATGAAGATAAAGCCAACTATGGCAGTAGCTACAGCCTTAACCAGGCTTGAGCCAGTGTTTAAGAAATATAACCCGGCAAGCCCCTTCAGCTATAAATTTATTGATGATGAGTACTCCCACAAATTTGCCGACGAAGAGCGTATTGGCAACCTGGCTACCTTCTTTGCTATACTGGCTATCTTTATATCGTCGCTCGGTTTATTTGGCCTTGCATCATTTGTAGCTGAGCAACGTACTAAAGAAATAGGCGTACGTAAGGTGCTCGGTGCATCAGTATATAACCTTTGGAGTATGCTTTCGAAAGATTTCCTGGGTCTCGTAATTATATCCTGCGCTATTGCAATCCCAATAGCATGGTATTATTTAAACGACTGGCTGAAGGTGTACGAGTACCATACAGCTATATCGTGGTGGGTGTTTATTGCAGCCAGTGTAGGTGCAATGGTAATTACCATTATAACGGTAAGTTTCCAGTCTATCAAAGCGGCAATTGCTAACCCGGTGAAGAGTTTGAGGTCGGAGTAACCTTCCTAAACCCTCCCCAAAGGGGAGAACTCTTTTTGTCATTCAGAGCGATAGCGAAGAATCTTCTGCAATTGAAAAGTTATGATAAGCATAGTTTCTAATCATGCTGATAATCATGGTGAAGAAGATTCTTCGCTATCGCTCTGAATGACAAAAAAACAATGAGCTTATTCCTCCAACAATGCAACCTGCGAAACATCAAACATTTCGCGGTGATCGTCGCCATCAATCAGGTCAACAATAACTTCGTTTTCAATAATATCGTTAATGTATCCGTTGCCGTTTGGAGTAGATACCAAGTCGCCGATTCTAAATTCCATAATTAAGATTTAATGTTGAAACTAAAAGTCTTCAGCGTAGCCTTTTGTTTCGAGGAAATTTAACCAGAGGCCTTCCAGTTCATCAACCAGTTGTGGTTTTATGGATATGCCCGATGCCTGCGGTGTCCAGGTTTGTGCGGCGAGGTTGCCGGTTTTAAGAATATCAAGGGTAAGTATTTGTTCTTTTTCAGGATTCAATAAAACATCAAGCGTAATATCTACCCGAAAATGGTGCCTGCCTTTCCGGAAAGCCCGGTATGGTTCTGAAGTTATGGTGCCAGATGCGCAAATGCCTTTGGGTTCAACTCCCAGACGAACGATGTACGCCTGATCACCTACCTGAATGGATTTATGGCTGGCTGCACTCCAGTCTTCTTTAAGCCCGCCTTCGGCAGCCAATTTTTTAATATCGTCCTCCAAATCTTCCCATGGCCACTTCAATGGATTCCAGCCAAATAAAAAAGCTCTTTGAGGCATGATATTGTAATATAAAAAGTATTTCTTATTCCCTCTTTAGGGAGCAGGGGATTAATAACCAGGATTACCGGTTAACTCTTCCAGTTTATTTCTGGCGGTTTGCAGTTCGCGGGCCAGTTTCTTTTCTTTTTCGTTGGCTTTGGCTTTGTAAGTTTTATATTCCTCATCCAGATCCTCATACAACCTGATACGGTATTTTGCTTCGCGGCTATAGCTGCCCGAGCGGACAACCACAAATGCTGCAATGGCAGCGCATACAATAACCAAGCCCCACATTAAAGTGTTATAGGCAGATTTTGTCATGTCGATACCCAACAGGCTAATGCTATCAACCTTAGTGCTCGATTCGTTTAATACCTGTTCTTTAGATGATAATTGGGTATGCAGGTTTTTTACCGTGTCCTTAAGTGCAGCAACAGTATTCGTTAAAGGGTTTACCTTTTTGCGTTGTAAATTCAGCGTGTCTGTAACGCTTTTATAAAAAGCTGCCAGCAATGGGCGCTGATAGCCATAAGTTTTGTTCAGTAAAAATTGGTACTGGCCGTTAATACTGCGATCATTAGGCTCAACAGGTGTTGCTGGCACCCATGGTTTGGCTGCAGTACTTGCAGGCGGAACAGCAGTACCAGGTGCAGTGGTTTGTGGCGTAACTGGCTTAGCAGGGTATGTGGTACCGGCAGGTTGTGTTGTAACCGGTTTGGGTTTGTACACAACAGGTGCTTTTACGGGTGCCTCTCTTTTAATACTGTCTTGTGCAGAAGCAAATTGTGAAGATACGGTGATTAGCGCCGCGGCAATTAACCCTTTAAAAAACAGTTTGTTAGCCATAATTAATGATAATTAGATGTGTTGTACCCTATAATCACGTGTAACGTAAACTAAGCGCACAAGTTGCACTAAGTTATTAAAACTTATTTAATCGGGATTAAAATTCTGTATTTAATGTAAAAGCTAAAGGTTATCATTGAGGTACTTATATTAGCGGCATGAATATCGGGATTATTGGTTTGGGCGATATGGGCCGTTTGTATGCTAAGGCGTTTGCCAAGGCAGGCTACCAGGTATGCGGTTGCGACTTACCCCAAAACAGGCAAAAAGTGGAAGAGGAGCTGGCAGGCCATCAGGTTGTAATATTGGATAAGGGAACAGACGTTGCCGCTAAAAGCGATCTGTTAATCTACTCTGTCGAGGCAGAATACCTGGAGCAGGTGGTTGCTCAATCTTACCTTGCTATTAAGGCTAATACTATAGTTGCCGGGCAGACTTCTGTTAAGTCTATCGAGATCGAGATTTTTGAAAAATATTTGCCTGCCAATGTTAATATCATCACCTTCCATGCTATGCACGGCCCTGGCTTTGAGCCGAAGGGTCAAAAACTGATGCTGATCCGGCACAGGAGTGATGATGAAAGCTACCAGCGAATGTTTGATCTGTTTAACGCCGTGGGGACCGATATTGTGGAATTACCCGACTACCATCAGCACGACCAGATTGTGGCCGATACACAGGCTGTAACCCACGTAGGTTTCGAAAGTATGGGTACCGCATGGAAATCTGCCGGGTTCTTCCCCTGGGATAATGCTTCTTATAACGGAGGCATTGACAATGTGAAGATCCTGACCACACTGCGTATTTTCAGTTATAAAGCGCACGTGTACGCGGGTTTGGCTATCCTGAATCCCTATGCCCGCCAGCAGGTAAAGCGCTATGCCATATCAGAATCAGAATTGTTTAAGCTGATGATCATGGAGGAGGAGAAAGCCTTCCGAGAGCGTATCTATAAGGCACGAGATTTTGTTTTCCACGAAAGCCGTAAGCTCATTATGTTTAACGACCAGGTGATGAAAGATTTCTCACTGGGCGACGGCGGTATACACCCAAAACCAAATTCGCACCTGAGTATATTAAGTATGGTTGATGCCTGGTACCATTTAGGCGTAAACCCGTATGATAACCTTATTGCTCAAACACCGCCATTTCGCCTGCGCTTGGGTATTGCCGAATACCTTTTTAAGAACGAAGCCTTGTTAGAAGAATCGATAGAAACAGCCCTGTATGATAAAACCATCCGTGGTGATGACCTGGAGTTTCACTCAGCTGTGCGCGAATGGTCGTCTATTATAGGTTATGGAGATATGGAGGGCTATAAGAAACACTTCAACGATGTGCAAACCTTTTTCGCCGACAGGTTAGATGAAGGCAAGAAGCAAAGTGCGGAGTTGATTAGAAGGTTGATGATGGATTAGGAGACTAAAGCTTCTTTGATTTGTAATTTATTTTATTGATATTTATAATGAACATCGCAAACGGGACTTGCTATGTTAAATTTATTAAATCATGACAATTGAAATCCCGTTAAATTTACCCATCGGTTTATCCGTGCTACCTGCCAATTTTATTTTTTTTACTAACAAGCCTGAATTGTTTGATGCAGTTGATAAGGTTCATTTAATTGATCAAACAACACATGTTAACGGCCATAGAAAAATTGAAAAGTTGCCCCGAATTGACATGGGGGAGGAGCACAGATTTTATGCTTCAATTCCTGAAGATTAATTCATTTATGAAACTATTAAAGTAAAAGCGACCTGATTTGTCAGGTCGCTTTTACTTTAATATGAGGCAAGGTCTTGATCCCCGATTCTTGACTCTCTCTACTATTTATTTCTTCCAGCTATTATTGCTTTCATCGGCATCCATATAAATACCGTTGTCTAACTTAATAGCGGTGATTGCTTTGGTGCCGGTTAAAGTAATTACTACAGCTTTTTGGTTATTCTGCCAAACTATTGGTGTTTGGTGGAAAGCTTTGGTGGTACCATCGGCATAAGTAGCAACCACATCAAAAGGGATGGCAAAGCCGCCAACGTTCTTCACGTCAACCTGTATACCTTTGGCGGTGGCAGTTACTTTATCTATAGCCAAATCATCATAGTAATTGGTAAAGAACCAGTTGTTAAAGAACCAATCGAGGTTTTTGCCAGCACCGGTACTCATCGAGTTAAAATAATCCCATGGGATAGGGTGCTTACCGTTCCAGTTATCCATATAAGTATGCAGGGCCTTTTTAAATAGCTCGTCGCCAAGCATGTCTTTTAAAGCCAGGTAGCTTAATGACGGCTTACCGTATTCGTTATTGCCCGCACCTGCATTCAGTTCGTTGGTTGGGGTAATAACAGGCAGGTCTTGGAAAGATGAATTATTGTGAATCCAGCCATTTACGCGGAAGCCTTTGTATAGTTTCTCGGCCGCTTCTTTACCAACTTCGGCAGTGCCAATCAGTAGTTCGTAAGTAGTAGCCCAGCCTTCGTCCATATAACCGTAACGAGTTTCGTTAATACCCATATAGAAAGGGAAATAGGTATGTGCTATTTCGTGATCCTGAACAAATTGAGCAAAACGCACATCTTTAGTGTGGCTGTCGTTCACCATCATCGGGTATTCCATATCGGCAAAACCCTGAAACGCGGTCATTTTAGGGAAAGGGTAGGGCACACCCGGCCAGTTATGTGAAAACCAGCTTAAGCTGTTACGGCCAAACTGTACGGAATGGTGAAAATCTTCTGAGCTGTTTAAAAACGCAGCCTGCATGCTGGCACGGCGATGGGTTGCATCATCAACAACAGTACTTGCAGCATCCCATACATAATGGTCGCTGATGCCCAGGGCTACGTCGGTAATATTATTAGCAGTCCAAACCCAGGTATTCATGGCGTTTGGGGCTGTAATGTTTTTCTTCGCCAGGTCTTCTGCGGTAGCTACGTGGATCGTAGAATCGCTGGTGAATGATGCCTGCAGGCGTTTAGCGTACTCTGGCTGCAATACCTGACTGGCATTTTGTAAAGTACCGGTTGCCCAAACAATAAAGTTTTTAGGTACCGTTACGCTTAGTTTATAATCGTTAAAATCATTATAAAACTCTAGGCCATCATTAAAAGGCAAGCGGTCCCAACCGTTATAGTCATCATAAACAGACACGCGAGGATAGAAGTAAGCAAGATAATAAGTGGTAGAATCTATCATGCCCTCGCGCTCACTTTTTAAAGAAATCTGGTAGTGCCAGGTGATATTAAGCTTAACAGAATCATGCGGCGCTAAAGGTTGTGTTAACCTTACGCCCTGGTTGGTTGCACTATTGGCCACATTATTCCACTTAGTTGCGGTGCCATTTATATTAAAAGTATCGATTTGGATACCGCTGGTGAGGTAATCTGCTTCAACAGGGGCCAATCTTACAGCACCGGGGCGGTGGATGTTTAAGATCAGCTTCATGTTTAAGCTTTTCAGCGTATCTGGGCTGTTATTAATGTAGGTAATTTCTTCGGTTCCTTTAATGTTACGGTCGGGCACGTTGGCTGTTACATGTATGTTGTAACGACCATGGTTTTGCCAGTAGTTTTTTCCGGGACGCCCATCTAATGAGCGGGTTGCGTTTGTATATGCGCGTTTTATATCGCGCGGCAAATATAAAGTTTGTGCCGATGCTGCCCCTATAATAAACAACAAGAGGGCATTTAAAAGTAATTTTTTGTACATAGCTGAGGGGTAATAGTTTTACGCAATTTTAATAAAATACTGTATTAAATTAGCGTAACAATTATAGTTTTGTGCCCCTGGTTGTTAAAATAGCAAATATGCGTTACTTGGTGTAATACATTACAGGTTATAATATGAGCGGTAGCACCCCCAATGCTATTTGACTTACAAAACGTTAGCACTAAAATTATTGAAAAAATAATTTCCTAAGTGTTTGAGAGTTAATTAATAATTCCTATCTTTGCCGTCCCTTAAGGGGGAACTAATGCCTTGAACGAAGCCCTACTGCTTCGATGGGCAAAACAAAAAAATAAATAAAATGTCAGGAATTATTGGTAAAAAAGTAGGGATGACCAGTATTTTCGATGAGGCCGGAAAAAACATTCCGTGTACCGTAATCGAAGCTGGTCCTTGTGTAGTAACACAAGTACGGTCTGTAGAAACAGACGGGTACGCTGCAATCCAGTTAGCGTATGATGAGAAAAAGGAGAAGAATACTTCTGCTCCTTTGAAAGGTCACTTCCAAAAAGCCGGTACTACACCAAAGCGTAAGCTTGTAGAATTCAAAACATTTGAGGACGAAAAGAATTTAGGCGACACCGTTACTGTCGAGATTTTCAACTCAGGTGATTTTGTTGATGTGGTTGGTACTTCAAAAGGTAAGGGCTTTCAAGGTGTTGTAAAACGCCACGGATTTGCCGGTGTGGGTATGCAAACTCACGGACAGCACAACCGTTTAAGAGCTCCAGGTTCACTGGGTGCGTCTTCATGGCCTTCACGCGTATTTAAAGGTATGCGTATGGCTGGTCAAACTGGTAACGTTCGTATTAAGGTTCAAAACCTTGAGGTTGTTAAAGTTTATCCAGAGCAAAATTTATTGGTGGTTAAGGGATCAATTCCCGGAGCTAAGGGTTCATTCGTAATCGTTGATAAATAATATGGAAGTTAATGTATTAAATGTATCAGGTAAGCAAACAGGTGCCAAGGTGCAACTTCCTGATTCGGTATTCGGTATCGAGCCCAACGATCACGCTATTTACCTGGATGTAAAACAATATCTGGCTAATCAGCGTCAGGGTACGCACAAATCAAAACAACGTAATGAAATTGCTGGTTCAACCCGCAAATTACATAAACAAAAAGGTACAGGCGGTGCACGTGCCGGTAGCATCAAATCACCATTATTTAATGGTGGTGGTCGTGTTTTCGGTCCTCAGCCTCGTGATTACAGCTTCAAGTTAAACAAGAAGTTAAAATCACTGGCTCGTAAATCAGCCTTATCATACAAAGCTCAGGATAGCAATGTATTGGTACTGGAAGACTTTAGCTTTGACACTGTTAAAACTAAAAGCTACATCCAATTATTGGCTGACTTAAATGTTACTAACGAGAAAACATTGTTAGTACTGCCTGCAGCAAATAACAATGTTTATTTATCAAGCAGAAATCTGAAAAAAACCAAAGTGATCACAGCTGATCAGTTAAACACATATGATGTGTTAAACGCTGGTAAATTGATTTTGACTTCAGGTGCTGTTAAAACTTTGGAGGAAGCTTTCGCTAAGTAATATGGAAATTTTAAAGAAACCCTTACTTACAGAAAAAGTGGCTCAGTTAACTGAGAAACTTAATCGTTATGTTTTCAAGGTTGATCACAGAGCTAACAAGATCCAGATCAAATTGGAAATCGAAAAAATGTATGGTGTTAACGTTACAGCGGTAAATACCATGAAATATGTCGGAAAACTTAAAACCCGCAACACTAAGGGAGGCGCCGTATCTGGTCGTTCTGCTACTTATAAAAAAGCGGTGATTTCGTTGAAAGACGGTGAAACAATAGATTTTTATAGCACTATATAAAAAGAGAAATGGCAGTTAAAAGATTTAAACCGGTTACGCCGGGTACCCGCTTCCGAGTTGGTGCCGATTACTCGGACGTAACAACCAATGTGCCTGAAAAGTCACTGGTTGTATCGCACAAGAAATCAGGTGGTCGTAACAATACCGGTAAAATGACCATGCGTTATATCGGTGGGGGACATAAGAAATCATACCGATTGATCGACTTCAAGCGTAACAAATTCGACATTCCCGCGAAAGTTACCACTATTGAGTACGATCCAAACCGTTCAGCACGTATCGCTCTATTAACTTATGTTGATGGTGAGAAACGTTACATGATCGCTCCTGAAGGATTACAAGTTGGACAAACTGTATTATCAGGCGAAGCGGCTGCTCCTGAAGTTGGTAACACTATACCACTTAAGAACATCCCGCTTGGTTCGATCATCCACAACATTGAACTTAATCCTGGTCAGGGTGGCACCATTGCCCGCTCTGCAGGTACTTACGCACAACTGTCTGCACGTGATGGCAAATATGCTATCATCAAATTGCCTTCGAGCGAAACCCGTATGATCCTGGCTACCTGCCTTGCAACCATCGGTACTGTTTCGAATGCCGAGAAAGCAAACGAAGTGTTAGGTAAAGCCGGCCGTAAACGCTGGTTGGGCCGCAGACCAAGAGTACGTGGTGTAGCCATGAACCCTGTCGATCACCCTATGGGTGGTGGTGAAGGTCGTTCATCAGGAGGTCACCCTCGTTCACGCAAAGGTTTATTAGCTAAAGGCTACAAAACTCGTGACAAAAAGAAAACATCGGATCGTTATATCATTGAAAGAAGGAAAAAATAATGGCTCGTTCAATTAAAAAAGGACCTTATATTGATTTCAACCTGGAAAGAAAAGTTCTTACCCTGAATGAATCAAATAAAAAATCAGTTGTAAAAACATGGTCAAGACGTTCCATGATTTCTCCTGACTTCGTTGGTCATACATTCGCAGTACACAACGGTAACAAGTTTATCCCTGTGTACGTAACAGAAAACATGGTGGGTCACAAGCTGGGAGAGTTTGCACCAACACGCACATTCCGTGGTCACGCAGAAAAGAAAAAATAAGGCATGGAAGCAACAACTAAAATCAAAAAGTCTGTATTGATCAGACAACAGAAAGAAGCTGCTAAAGCTGTTGTAGGCGGCGCTTCTATCGCTAAACTGCAAAACTGCCCAACTTCTCCGCGTAAAATGCGCTTAGTAGTTGACTTGATTCGCGGTTTGAATGTAGAGAAAGCTTTATATACGTTAAAGTTTACAAATAAAGAAGCGGCTATCCGTGTTGAGAAACTGTTATTATCAGCTATCAAAAACTGGGAAGCTAAAAACGAAGGCAAACGTGTTGAGGATAGCAATTTATTTGTAAAAGAAGTTTCTGTAGGCGGTGGCCGTCAGTTAAAAAGACTTCGCCCGGCCCCACAAGGCCGTGGATACCGTATCCGTAAACGCTCAAATCACGTAACACTTATTGTGGACAGTAAAACAGAAATCAATTAATTTAAAATGGGACAAAAAGCACATCCAATAGGTAACAGATTAGGAATCATCAGAGGATGGGATTCTAATTGGTTCGGCGGTGACAACTACTCTGATAAATTAGTTGAAGACGAAAAAATCCGCAAGTACCTTTCTGTACGTATCGCTAAAGGCGGCGTATCTAAAGTAGTTATTGAGCGTACATTAAAACGTATTACCGTTACTATACATACTGCCCGTCCGGGTATTGTTATTGGCAAAGGCGGCCAGGAAGTTGATAAGATCAAAGAAGAGTTAAAGAAACTGACTAAAAAGGATGTTCAAATTAACATTTTCGAGATCAAACGTCCTGAGCTTGACGCGCAACTGGTTGCAGAGGGTATCGCTAAGCAATTAGAAGCAAGGATCTCTTTCCGTCGTGCCATGAAAACTTCGATAGCTTCAACCATGAGAATGGGTGCTGAAGGTATCAAGATAATGACATCAGGCCGTTTAGGCGGTGCAGAAATGGCCCGTACCGAGCAATATAAAGAGGGAAGGATTCCGTTACATACTTTCCGCGCTGATATTGACTATGCATTGGCAGAAGCATTAACTACCTATGGTAAAATAGGTATCAAAGTGTGGATTTGCAAAGGCGAGGTATATGGCAAACGTGATCTATCTCCAAACATTGGTGCAGCAAGCAGCAGCAGCGGTAAGGGCGGTCGTCCTGAAGGTGCAGCAGGTTTTGGCGCACGTGGTGACAGAGATAACCGCGGTGGTGGTGATCGCAGAGGCGGTGATCGCAGAGGTGGTCCAGGTGCCGGTGGTACTGGTGATCGCAGAAACGCAGGTGGTCCGGGTAATAACAACCAACGTGGTGGCGGCAATCGCCCTGGTGGCCAAGGCGGCCGTCCGGGTGGAGGTGCTGGTCGTCCCGGTGGTAACAGATAATCAGTCAATAAGACATCGTTTTAACGACATAAAAAGCTTAAGATAATGCTACAGCCAAAAAGAACGAAGTTCAGAAAGATGCAAAAAGGCAAAATGAAAGGCAACGCCAGTCGCGGCGCTGAGCTTTCATTCGGATCTTTCGGTATAAAATCACTCGAGCCGGCCTGGATTACCAGCCGCCAGATCGAGGCTGCACGTATAGCTGTAACACGTTTCATGAAACGTGAAGGCCAGGTGTGGATCAGGATTTTCCCTGACAAACCTGTAACTAAAAAACCTGCAGAGGTACGTATGGGTAAAGGTAAAGGTGCTCCCGAATATTGGGTAGCAGTTGTACGCCCGGGACGTATCATTTTTGAGGCCGAAGGTGTGCCTTTAGAAGTTGCCAAAGAAGCTCTGCGCCTGGCAGCACAGAAATTGCCGGTACAAACTCGTTTTGTAGTGCGCAGAGATTACGCAGAGGCATAATTATTGAGTTTTAAGTTTTTAAGTTGTATGGTATAAGTACGCTTACAACCTACAACTTAATACTTTACAACTTACAATTAAATTAAAGAAATGAAAAACTCAGAAATTTTAAGCCTGTCAGCTGAAGAGTTGACCGCAAGAATTGGCGAGGAAAGGAACAATCTCACTAAGTTGAAATTTGCTCACGCTGTTTCGGCTATTGAAAATCCAACCCGTATCACAAAAGTACGCAAGGATGTTGCTCGTTTAAATACAGAATTAACCAAGCGTAAAGCCGCAGCCAATTCTGGAAAAGAATAATAATCAGCGTCGACAACAATGGAAAGAAATTTAAGAAAAACACGTACCGGGCTGGTAGTAAGCAATAAGATGGAAAAATCTATTGTGGTGGCTGTGGAACGTAAGGTGAAACACCCTATCTACGGTAAGTTCCTGAAAAAAACTACCAAATTTATGGCTCACGATGAAACTAATACCTGTGGTATTGGTGATACCGTATTGATTATGGAAACACGCCCGTTGAGCAAAAGCAAAAACTGGAGATTAGTTCAAATTTTAGAAAGGGCTAAATAAGATGGTACAACAGGAATCAAGATTAAATGTAGCCGATAACAGTGGCGCTAAAGAAGTTTTAGTGATCCGTGTGTTAGGTGGTACCGGCAAAAGATATGCCTCTATAGGAGACAAGATCGTAGTTACCGTAAAAAGTGCGATACCATCAGGTAACGTAAAAAAAGGTACAGTATCTAAAGCCGTAGTGGTTAGAACCAAAAAGGAAATCCGCCGCAAGGATGGTTCATATATCCGTTTCGACGATAACGCAGCCGTGTTATTAAACAACCAGGATGAGCCAAGAGGTACACGTATCTTCGGCCCAGTTGCAAGAGAGCTGCGTGAAAAACAATTTATGAAGATTGTATCATTAGCACCGGAGGTATTGTAATCATGGAAAGAAAGAAAAACGCACAACCTAAATTTAAGATCCGCAAAGGCGATCTTGTTAAGGTAATCGCCGGTGATTCAAAAGGATCACAAGGTAAAATAACTGAAATCATCGTAACTAAAAGCCGCGCTATAGTTGAAGGTGTTAACTTAGTATCTAAACATACTAAACCAAACGCTGCAAACCCTAACGGTGGTATCGTTAAACAAGAAGCTGCTATCCACGTATCTAACCTGGCTTTGGTTGATCCAAAAACAGGCGAGACTACACGTGTAGGCCGCAAAAAGAACGATGCTGGTAAATTAGTAAGAGTTTCAAAAAAATCAGGGGAGGAAATTAAATAATGACCTACACACCAAGATTAAAATCGAAATACAAGGAAGAGATCCGCAGCGCACTGAAAGAAAAATTTCAGTACAAAAGCGTAATGCAGGTTCCTAAGCTTGAGAAAATTGCTATCAACCAGGGTGTTGGTGCTGCAACTACTGATAAAAAACTTATTGATGTTGCCATCACCGAGTTAACTACCATCACTGGCCAGCAAGCAGTATCTTCTAAGTCTAAGAAAGATATCTCTAACTTTAAATTACGTAAAAACATGCCGGTAGGCGTACGTGTAACTTTACGTGATAATACCATGTACGAATTTTTAGACCGTTTAATTGCTGTTGCCCTGCCACGTATCCGTGACTTTAAAGGTATCAACGATAAAGGTTTTGACGGCCGTGGTAACTATACATTAGGTATTACTGAGCAAATCATTTTCCCTGAGATTAATATTGACAAGATCAATAAAATTATGGGTATGGATATTACCTTTGTAACCTCAGCTACAAATGATGTTGAAGCATTAGAGTTGCTGAAACAATTTGGTTTACCATTTAAAAATCAAACTCCAGTTAACAATGGCTAAAGAAGGTGTAAAAGCACGCGAAGTAAAACGTGCTAAGTTAGTAGCAAAATTTGCTGAAAAAAGAGCAGCGCTTAAAGCAGCTGGTGATTATATCGGGTTAGATAAATTGCCTAAAGCAGCTTCACCGGTAAAATTGCACAACCGTTGCAAATTAACCGGCCGCCCACGCGGTTACATGCGCCAGTTTGGTATTTCACGTGTAACATTCCGTGAAATGGCTTTAGCTGGTAAAATCCCGGGTGTTAAAAAAGCAAGCTGGTAAAAAATATAGTTGTGAGTTTTGAGTTGTAAGTTTTGAATTATCAGAACTCGCTACTCGGAACTCACTACTCGTTATTAAAATTTAACCGATGGAAGGTCGCCCCGGATAGGCCGGGAAGGAAACCACCATCATACTTTTATAAAAAATGAATACAGATCCAATCGCAGATTATCTTACAAGAGTAAGGAATGCTATTAAAGCCAACCATAGGGTTGTTGAAATTCCTGCATCTAATCTGAAGAAGGAAATCACTAAAGTGCTTTTCGACAAAGGTTACATTGCAAATTACAAATTTGAGGACAATGGCCCTCAAGGTATTATCAAAGTTGCTTTGAAATATCACCCGGTAACCAAAATCCCTGCTATCCGCACTATTTCGCGTATCAGCAAACCAGGTTTAAGAAAATACGCCGGCACAGCTAATATGCCACGTGTATTAAATGGTTTGGGTATTGCCATCCTATCAACTTCAAAAGGCGTGATGACTGACAAAGAAGCTCGCGTTCAGAATGTAGGTGGTGAAGTTTTATGCTTTGTTTATTAATAACAGGAGGAATTAAGCAATGTCAAGAGTAGGAAAAGCACCTATAACAATCCCTGCAGGCGTAACTGTAGCAGTATCAGGCGATAACCTGGTAACTGTTAAAGGCCCTAAAGGTGAATTACAACAGGCGATTGATGCCGATATCACTATCGAGCAACAAGACGGATACATCGTGGTAACACGCCCTTCTGATCAAAAACGCCATAAAGCATTACACGGTTTATACCGCGCTTTATTAAACAATATGGTAATCGGTGTAACAACAGGTTACAAGCTTGAGCAAGAGCTTGTAGGTGTGGGTTACCGTGCAACCAATACCGGTAACACACTTGATCTAGTGTTGGGATTTTCTCACCACTATGTGTTTGAATTACCGCAAGAAATTAAAGTATCAACAACTGCTGAAAAGGGTAAAAACCCAACTATTATTCTCGAATCAATTGATAAGCAATTGATCGGTCAGGTAGCCGCTAAAATACGTTCACTACGTGCACCAGAGCCATACAAAGGTAAAGGTATCAAGTTTGTAGGTGAAATATTAAGAAGAAAAGCAGGTAAATCAGCATCTAAAAAATAATCGTCATGGCAGCTAAATTATCAAGAAGAGACAGAATTAAAAAAGGGATCAGAAAGCATCTTTCAGGTTCAACAGAGCGTCCGCGCTTGTCTGTATTCAGAAGCAACAAGGGTATTTATGCCCAGGTTATTGACGATGTTAACGGAAAAACAATAGTATCAGCATCATCTTTGTCAAAAGATTTTTCTGCATCAGGTACTAAAGGCGAGCAATCAGCTGCTGTAGGTAAACTTGTAGCCCAGAAAGCAATCGCTGCAGGCATCACTGCCGTAGTGTTTGACAGAAATGGTTACCTGTACCATGGCCGAGTTAAACAACTGGCTGAAGGTGCACGTGAAGGCGGTTTAAAATTTTAATTGAAGCAAAGAGATGTCAACAATAAATGTTAAAAGAGTAAAAACCACTGAGATCGAATTAAAAGATCGCTTGGTTAGCATACAACGTGTTGCCAAAGTAACCAAAGGTGGCCGTACTTTCAGCTTCTCGGCCATTGTGGTTGTAGGTGATGAAAATGGTGTAGTTGGTTACGGTTTAGGTAAAGCAAAAGAGGTAACTGAAGCAATTGCTAAAGGTATCGATGATGCTAAAAAGAACCTGGTAAAAGTGCCTATTATTAATAACACTATACCACACGAGCAAATTGGTAAATATTCTGGCGGTTTTGTATTCTTAAAACCAGCTGCAAACGGTACCGGTGTTATAGCCGGTGGTGCAATGCGTGCTGTATTAGAATCTGCAGGTGTACACAATGTACTTGCAAAATCAAAAGGTTCATCAAATCCACACAACGTGGTTAAAGCAACTGTATTAGCCTTAGCGCAACTGCGTGATGCTTATACTGTAGCTCAGCACCGCGGTGTTAACTTAGGTAAAGTATTTAACGGATAATTATCATGGCCAAGATCAAAATAACACAAGTAAAAAGCGTTATCGACAGAAGCGAACGTCAGAAAAGAACCGTAGCCGCTTTAGGTTTGAGAAAAATCAACCACAGTGTAGAGGTTGAAGCTAATGATGCTATTATCGGCATGATTAGAAAAGTTAATCATTTGGTAGCAGTCGAAAATATTTAATCATGAATTTAAGTAATCTGAAACCTGCAGAAGGTTCCATTAAAAATAGAAAAAGAATCGGTCGTGGTACCGGTTCTGGCCGTGGTGGCACATCAACACGTGGTCACAAAGGTGCTGGTTCACGTTCAGGTACATCAACTAAGGTTGGTTTTGAAGGTGGTCAAATGCCTTTGCAACGCCGTGTACCTAAAGTGGGCTTTAAAAACCCTAATCGCGTAGAGTACGTAAGCGTTAACCTTGATGCTTTACAAGAATTAGCTGATAAACATGCTGTAAATGTTATTAATTTCGATACATTTAGAGAGCACGGTTTAGCTTCTAAAAACGACCTGGTTAAAATTTTAGGTCGTGGCGAGCTGAAAGCAAAGCTGGATATTACAGCTCATGCGTTTTCAGCTACAGCACAAAAAGCTATTGAAGCAGCCGGTGGTTCCATCGTTAAGTTATAATTTTCAATGAAAAGATTTTTCACCACATTATCAAACATCTGGAAAATCGAAGATTTAAGAGTGCGTATTATTAACACACTCTTATTTCTTTTAATATACCGGGTAGGATCATTTATTGTACTGCCTGGCGTTGATCCGGCTTCTTTAAACTCTCAAAAGGCTAAAGAAGGCTTGTTAGGCTTATTAAATATGTTTGCCGGGGGCTCGTTCTCTCGTGCATCCATTTTTGCATTAGGTGTAATGCCTTACATTTCTGCATCTATCGTGGTGCAGTTATTGGGTATTGCCGTGCCTTACTTTACCAAGTTACAAAAGGAAGGCGAAAGCGGCCGCAACAAACTAAACCAGTGGACCCGCTACCTAACCATCGCTATTACTGCTGCGCAGGCTATTGGCTACATCCGTACCCAAATAGCGCCAGAAGCTATCAGCCCGGTTTTAGGTGCTACTATGTTTAATATCACTTCGGTATTCGTATTAACTGCAGGTACATTATTTGTAATGTGGTTAGGTGAAAAAATCACTGATAAAGGTATTGGTAATGGTATCTCTTTAATCATCATGGTGGGTATTATCGCACAGCTTCCTTCGGCTATCGTAACCGAGTTTAGCTCACGTGTAACTGATACCAACAGCGGTGGTTTATTGATTTTCATTGTTGAGATCGTAGCGCTTATTGCTGTAGTAATGTTTACAATCCTTGTTGTACAAGGTACCCGTAAAATTGCTGTACAATATGCAAAACGTATTGTGGGTAACAAACAATATGGTGGTGTACGCCAGTACATCCCGTTAAAGGTTAATGCTGCCGGTGTAATGCCGATAATTTTTGCACAAGCCTTAATGTTTATCCCAACTACTATTGCTTCGTTTTTCCCTAAAATGGCATCGAGCACAGTTTTAATCCTGTTATCAAACTATACCTCATGGTTACACAACCTGGTGTTTGCGATACTGATTATCCTGTTCACTTACTTCTATACAGCTATTACTGTAAATCCGAAACAAATGTCGGATGATATGAAGAAGAACGGTGGCTTTATACCGGGTGTTAAACCAGGCGATGCTACAGTTAGCTTTATCGATGATGTGATCTCTAAGATCACTTTGCCGGGATCAATCTTTTTAGCGATGATCGCAATTATACCTGCACTGGCTAACTTAGCACACGTTAACAGCCAGTTTGCAAGATTTTTCGGTGGTACTTCACTGATCATCTTAGTGGGTGTTGTGTTAGATACATTGCAACAAATAGAAAGTCACTTGCTAATGCGCCACTACGACGGTTTAATGAAAACCGGCAGAATTAAAGGCCGTACAGCTATCCCTACTGCCGCGGGCACAACGCCTCCGGCTATTTAGTACTGAATAAATTAACATGGCAAAGATCCATTATAAGTCTGTCGAAGAGATAGAGCTCATAAGAGAAAGTTCTTTACTTGTTTCTAAAACACTTGGAGAGGTAGCTAAGGTTATCGCTCCAGGTGTTAAAACTATAGCTTTAAATAAGCTTGCCGAAGAGTTTATCCGCGATAATGGCGGGGTTCCGGCTTTCCTTAATTATCATGGCTTCCCATACTCGTTGTGCATTTCGCCTAACGACCAGGTGGTGCATGGTTTCCCCGGAGAGCAGGAGTTAAAGGAGGGCGACCTGATCTCTGTAGATTGCGGCGTGATCCTGAATAAATACTATGGCGACTCTGCTTATACCTTTGCCATTGGCGAGGTGAGCGAAGAGGCTAAGAAACTGATGCGTGTTACGCAGGAATGCTTAGAGCTTGGTGTACAAAAAGCCGTTACAGGCATGCGTATTGGAGATATAGGCTATGCCGTACAGGAGCATGCTGAGAAGCATGGTTTTGGTGTAGTTAAAGAGTTGGTAGGCCACGGCGTTGGCCTGGCATTGCATGAGAAGCCCGAAGTACCTAACTATGGTAAACGCGGTGCAGGTACCAAACTTGAAGAAGGAATGGTAATTGCAATTGAACCAATGATTAACGCCGGTAAAGCTAATGTGAAGTTTTGGAATGATGGCTGGACGGTATCAACCAGTGATGGTAAGCCTTCGGCACATTATGAGCATACGGTGGCTGTTAAAAAGGGCCAGCCGGATATTCTTTCTACGTTTTCATATATAAATGAAATTTTAGAAAGAAAAAAATAATATATCAAATATTTTTTTTAATTTTGCATCCCGATTTAGGGGCAGATAAATAAGTAATTATCAATAAAATATGGCTAAACAATCTTCGATTGAGCAGGACGGAACAATAAAGGAGGCATTGTCAAACGCAATGTTTAGAGTTGAACTGGAAAACGGCCACGAGATAATTGCACATATATCAGGAAAGATGCGTATGCACTACATCAAGATTTTACCTGGCGACAGAGTAAAGTTGGAAATGAGCCCGTACGATTTGAGTAAAGGCAGAATAACCTACAGATATAAATAAACAAAGAGATGAAAGTTAGAGCATCCATTAAAAAACGTAGCGCTGATTGCAAAATCATCCGTCGTAACGGGAAACTTTATGTGATCAACAAAAAGAATCCTAAGTACAAACAACGTCAGGGATAATTAAAAAAAATTGTGAATAGTCGTACAACGGTTGCCCGCCGTTCGATATTCATTTAAAACAACTTACAAATATGGCAAGGATATCAGGTATTGATTTACCAAGAAATAAAAGAGGTGAGATTGGCCTAACGTACATTTACGGTATTGGTCGTACAACCGCACAAAACATTTTGGACGAAGCTGGCATCAGTTATGATGTTAAAGTTCAAGAATGGACAGATGATCAATTAGCTGCGATTCGTGGTATCATCAATGATCAGGTTAAAGTAGAAGGTGCATTACGCTCTGAAGTACAACTGAACATCAAACGTTTAATGGATATCGGTTGTTACCGTGGTACCCGTCACCGTAAAGGTTTACCTCTGCGTGGCCAACGTACTAAAAACAACTCACGTACCCGTAAAGGAAAACGTAAAACAGTTGCTAACAAGAAAA
>CAHJXH010000057.1 GCA_903644075.1 Sphingobacteriaceae bacterium
ACTCTTTGCCCGAAAAATTTAATCTTGCTTTGAAAGCCATAACGATAAATTTTAAGGTTACTGTTAATAATTTTAGAATAGACCATCTATTCCATTTAGATATTAACTACAAATAAATACAATATATTGTTTAGAGAAAATGAAATTAATCTATAATTATTCATTTTTAACCGCTTGGCGGTTTTGATGCACCCAGTAATCCAGCTAAGACATTTCCATTGGTTTAAAACAGGCGTTATTGCATAAAAAACTGTAAACCAAGACTGTATAGCATTTAGTTACTATCTCCAGATCGGCTATATTTTATTATTTATTTACCTATTGCTAAACGAACAGTGCTTTCGTTATAGACTATAATCACGTGGAATTTTTTTTAATATTTCCCCTCAGTTAAATTTGATGAGATGTTATAAAGTTAGGTTTGCCGGCGTTATATTCGAACCGTTAAATCCTAGCCGTATCACAATTCATGAAAAAACCTCTATTGGCGATTGTCCTAATATTAGCTGTAGGCTATTCTTATGCACAAACCCAGATAATTACTACAGGCAACAATTTAATAGATACCACAAATCCATATGCTGGAGATATCGTTATCGGCAGCGATAAAGGTGTTCGACATGATGGTAGTATTATGTGGCGGTCGTCCGGAAGTTCGGCACGTATATCTCTCTTAAACAATATTTTCAAGTTTTCAGTATGGAGTTCATCGACGCCTAATATTTCATTAGATCCTACGGTAGGAAGTAGTAGCTATTTCTTAGGTGGCGTTGGAGTAGGGACATCGAATCCGTTAAATAAATTTGTAGTCAATGCAGGTGAAAATAATAAGTCTATCGAAATAAGTGGAAGTAGTTTTCCCAATGACCCGAGCATCATTATTTTCCTGCACTTAGCTTCTATGCCCAACAAAGTGGCGTAAGGGAAGTAGCCGCAAGTAGTGAAATCGTATTTTCTGATCGCCCTGGTACCTCTGGCTATCCTACACTAGCAAGATCGTCGGATATGTTGTTCTATACAGCTCATAGTTACAACCCTGGAACGAATGCGTACGGTTGTTATCCGGATTTGAGCAAGATGATTAAATCCACTCAAAACGGAGGATATGTAGGTATAGGAACAGCGAATCCCGATCAAAGGCTTATCGTGAGTGGGACTATTCATGCCTATTCATTTCGCTTAGGTTTATACCCTCTTTAGCAACCATGTGGTCAGAAATATATTTATAGCGGATAGGCTGTCTCACTTTTGGTCTCAGACAGTACAAAGAAGCTTTGTACCGTAGTAATATTAGGCAATGTTGCCAGTTTGTTTCTGTAAAAATTATGATAAGCCTCCATATCGCTTGTAGCTATCCGGAGAATGAAATCGAAGGTTCCCGTCATCTGAAAACATTCCATAACCTCCGGAAACTTGGCTACTTCCTGCTCAAATTTATTTAACGTATCGGCCGTGTGATCGTTCAATAGCACATGGCTAAAAGCAATTAAGCTTCTTTTAATTTTTTTGCGGTCTAAGATAGCAACCACACGTTGAATGTATCCCTGCTCTTTCAAGCGCTTTATCCGTTCATGAATTGTGGCTATCGATTTATGAAGTTTAAAAGAAATTTCCTTGTTGGTTAGGGTTGCATCCCTTTGTAAAAGCTTTAAAATCTCTATATCTATAACGTCTAAATCGTTTGTGCTCATATTATCAAAAATTAGTGAGTGAAAAAACACACAATAATAGTAATATAAAATCTTTAATATCCGTAATAACTACCAGTTAATAGGCTTAATTCCATAAAATTTATGGAATTATTAAAAATCATTGTATTAAAAATCAGTTATCCGCAGCTTTACTTCACAAAATTAATGAAAGTGGAGACGATGGAATTAGCTTGCATAAGCATTGAGTTGAAAAGCAAATTTGCCAACTTATGGCACATGGTTGGCAATACCCCCATGCTGCAATTAAATTATACTTACAAAGGCAAACAAGGAAGTATTTATGTTAAGTGCGAGCATTATAACCTTACAGGCAGTGTTAAAGATCGTATGGCGCTTTACATTATGTACCAGGCTTATAAAAACAACCGCATTAAACCCAATGATATAATTGTTGAAGCCACAAGCGGTAATACAGGTATTGCGTTTTCGGCCATTGGTAAAGCATTAGGGCACGAAGTTATTATTATGATGCCCGATTGGTTGAGTAAAGAGCGGAAAGACATTATTACCAGTCTGGGCGCTAAAATCCATTTGGTAAGCAAGCAGGAAGGCGGCTTTTTAGGCAGTATTGCGCTGGCCGAACGTATGGTTGATGCATCTGACCAATACTTTTTGCCTCGCCAGTTCGAAAATCAATACAATGCTGAAGCTCACGAACTAACAACCGGACCAGAGATCTGGCAGCAATTGGAAAGCAAGGGCCTTAAACCAGATGCTTTTGTTGCCGGTGTAGGTACAGGAGGTACGGTAATGGGTGTAGGTAAATATCTTAAATCTCAGAATCCTGCAATTAAAGTTCACCCGTTAGAACCTGCTGAATCGCCGACGTTAACCACCGGACACAAGGTAGGTAGCCACCGTATACAAGGTATATCCGATGAGTTTATCCCTGTTATTGTGAAATTGAATGATGTAGATGATGTAGTGCAGGCTAATGATGGGGATGCTATTATTATGGCACAAATGCTGGCAAGGGAACTGGGTTTGGCCGTTGGTATATCATCGGGAGCTAACGTAATAGGGGCTATCAAAGTAAAAGAACAGCTGGGTGATGATGCCCTGGTAGTAACCATATTATCTGATAGCAACAAGAAATACCTGAGTACAGACCTGGTAAAAGAAGAGCCTGTTAAATCCGGGTATATATCAACTGATGTGGCACTTACCGATTATGTGCCAATTTCCCGCCTGACACAACCTATAATTATTGATTAATCATATTCAAAACCATATACATGAAAAAGCTATTATTTGCAGCCATAGTTCTGCTATGCGCAATGAACACACAAGCACAAATTTTAACCCCGGTAAAATGGAGTTATGCAGCTAAAAGGGTAAGTGCTACAGAAGCCATAGTGTTTTTTAAAGCCACAATTGATGAGGGGTGGCACATATACTCACAAAATGTAAAAGATGGCGGGCCTGTAAAAACCACTATTACATTTACACCATCAAAAGAGTATGCACTTGATGGTGCCACTTTTGAACCAACCCCGGTAACCCGTTTCGAGAAAGCATTTAGTATGAATGTGAGTTTCTTTGAGCACTCGGTGATCCTTCAGCAAAAAATAAAATTGAAAGCCGGACAAACCGTTGTAAAAGGCCAATTAGAGTATATGACCTGTAACGATCATCAGTGCCTGCCGCCCGAAGATGTAGATTTCAGTATCCCTGTTAAATAATCTTAGCTCCCTGTCATCGTGCAACATATTAAGAAAACAGGCCTTATCGTAATACTAATCTTAGGCTTTTTATTACCCTTTACTACATTAGCCACAGCGCAAGATACAGTATCAACGGCCGGTGTCGAATTTACTCCGGCCCCGGTTACTGCTCCGGCAACAGTAAAATCTGCAGCTAAAACCGCTAATAGCAAAGCAACCACGCACCCGGTGCAAAAACATGCGCAGCAAACGCTCTTGGCTATTTTCTTTGCTGGTTTTGTGGGCGGGCTGGCAGCATTATTAATGCCGTGCATATTCCCCATGCTGCCGCTTACGGTAAGTTACTTTACCAAAAAGGCGCATAATAAAGCACAGGCAATTAAGGCAGCTTCGTTATATGGTATCAGTATTATAGTTATTTATGTGGTGCTGGGGTTAATTATCACGATAGCTTTTGGGGCCGATGCCTTAAATAGCTTGTCGACCAACGGCGTTTTTAACTTTCTGTTCTTCCTGTTGCTGGTATTGTTTGCAGCCTCGTTCTTGGGCGCGTTTGAAATTACCTTACCAAGCTCATGGGTAAATAAAATGGATGAGAAATCAGACAAAGGCGGTTTGGCGGGAATTTTCTTCATGGCTGCCACTTTATCGCTGGTTTCTTTTTCATGTACGGGGCCAATTATTGGTACCTTACTGGTACAAGCTGCTACAACAGGTGCCATACTGGGGCCGGCCATTGGTATGTTGGGTTTCTCATTAGCGCTGGCAATTCCGTTTGCGTTGTTCGCTATGTTCCCAAGCTGGCTAAATGCTTTGCCTAAGTCGGGCGGTTGGCTTAACAGTGTAAAGGTGGTGCTTGGTTTTCTGGAACTTGCTTTTTCGTTGAAGTTTCTTAGCAATGTTGATCTGGCTTATCACTGGCATTGGTTCGATCGCGAATTATTCCTGTCGCTGTGGATCGTGATTTTTACTTTGATGGGTTTATACCTGTTGGGCAAGCTTACTTTTAGTCATGATAGCCCGCTTACGCATATTTCAGTAGTGCGTTTGTTTATGGCCATCATTGTGCTGTCATTCTCTATGTACATGGTTCCCGGATTATGGGGAGCGCCGCTTAAATCAATCAGTGCTTTTCTTCCGCCGCAGTCAACCCAGGATTTTGATCTTTCCACGTTAGGCAGCAGTGGTGTTGCTGTTAATAATAACGCTGATACTGCGCCTCACAAATATGCAGATCTGTTTGATAGGCCTAAAGGCTTTAACCCATACTTTGATTATGATGAAGGGCTGGCTTATGCAAAAAAGATGCACAAACCTGTAATGATAGATTTTACCGGTCATGCCTGTGTTAATTGCCGAAAAATGGAAGCCAGTGTATGGACAGATAAAAGTGTTTTTCAAAAGATAAATCAGGATTATGTATTGATCCAGTTATACGTTGATGATAAAACAGAGCTGCCTGCTGCAGAGCAGACAGTAACAAAAGAGGGGCGTGCCATTAAAACTATTGGCAATAAGTGGAGCTACCTGCAAACATCCAGGTTTCAGGCCAATTCTCAACCCTTTTATGTATTGCTTAACCCTAATAATGAAGCTCTATTGATAGCCCCGCAAGGCGCAGACTTTGACCCGGAGAGTTATCTTAAATATTTAGATAGCGGGCTCAAAGTTTTTAAATTGTAAGGCAGTTTTTAGGACACAGAGTCAGCATTAACTTCATTGCTTGCCAAAAGATAATTGAAACATCAGCACCCGGTTAATATAAGGGTGTTGAGTTAATCAATTGAAAAGCCTTCACTTGTTCTTGTTAATAAGTTAGTTTAGTTTAATTAAGAGAAGCATCCACTGAAGAGGATGCTTTTTTGTTTAAATAGCGATGTGTTGGCTTAAGCTTTAAGCCAGTGGGATTAATTCGGAGCGCTCTTTTCATTTTTTCTTGCAAATGCAGTATTACATCTAATGCGGTCGGCGATATATATATCATTTATAAAACGTTATATTCGTATTAACAAATATGTCTCTTACAAGGATTAGTGATGATGAACTGATTATTCTGCTGAAGGATAATAGCCACGCGGCCTATGCGGAGCTTTATCAGCGTTATTACCGTTTACTTTTTGTACATGCTTACAAACGCCTCAAAGACGAAGAGCAGGCTAAAGATATTGTACAGGAGTTTTTTGTATCCCTGTGGGACAAGCGCGAGACCATTGCCATGCGATCAAGCCTGGCCGGGTACTTTTTTACAGCTATTAATAACCGTGTAATCGACTATTTTCTCCATCAGCAGGTGGAAGAGAAATATATTTCTTCTTTTGCCGGCTTTTTAGCGACCGAACAGGTTAAAACCGATCATTTGGTTAGGGAAAAGCAATTAATGGCTTATATAGAAAAGGAGATTGAGCAGTTACCTCCCAAAATGAGAGAAATTTTTCAATTAAGTCGTAAAGAAAATCTTACCCATAAGGAAATAGCCGAAAGATTATCTATTTCTGAAAAGACTGTAGACCGGCAGGTGTCAAATGCTTTGTTTCGTCTCAAAACAAGGTTTGGTATTTTTGCTTTTTTGCTATTTCTGATTAAATTCTAAATGTTTCTCGTGTTTTTAAGATGAAATATAAAAAAAATTAGATTTTTTTATGTTTCATCTACATGTTAGGGGTATAGATTCCCGTCATAGCTTTAAATAATGTCAGAATTATTTATTTGATGCTATGTTATACGAGAAAGCTAAAGAACTACTAATAAAATACAAAAATGGGAATTGTACCGACGCCGAAAAGGCATTGGTAGAAAAATGGCTGTTTCAGTATCAAAATGAAGAGCTTGATCTGTCTGATGAAAAGATAGAGCAAATTGGCCAGGAAATATGGCTTACCCTACCTAAACCTCAACTAAGAGTTGTTAGAAAATCTTTATGGCTGCGAGTGGCTGCGGCGGCCGCTGTGCTTGTGTTTTTATCTACAGGCTTATACTTTATGTTTAATGGGGCCAACGGTGGCCGCAACCCGGTAGTATATAAAACAGATATTAAACCGGGCAGCGACCTGGCCATACTTACATTAGCCAGCGGTAAAACCATTGTGCTAACAGGTGCCAAAAATGGAGAGTTGGCTAATGATGGCAATGCTGTTATTAGTAAAGCTGTTAATGGCGAAGTAACCTACCATGCAAATGATACTACCAACCAAACAATCTTAGCTTTTAACACCATGACCACGCCACGCAGCGGTCAGTATCATTTGGTTTTGGCCGATGGTACCAATGTATGGCTTAATGCAGAATCGTCTATTAAATATCCAACAGTTTTTTCGGGCAGCGAGCGTAAGGTAGAAATTACCGGCGAGGCTTATTTTGAGGTAGCGCATAATGCAGCCAAACCTTTTAGGGTGGTTACAAACGGGCAGGTAGTAGAAGTTTTAGGAACCCATTTTAATGTAAATGCTTATGCTGATGAACCGTTTATCAAAACTACTTTATTAGAAGGCAGCGTTAAAATAACTCAGAACCAAAATATGGCCATGCTTATTCCGGGGCAGCAAGCACAGGTTAATCATGATGCAACCAATACCGCAATTAAGGTAATTGAACATGCAGATACAGATGAGGCTACAGCCTGGAAAAACGGCTTGTTTCAATTTAACAAAGCAAGTATAGAATCTATTATGCGCCAGGCATCACGCTGGTACAATGTAGAAGTAAGCTATAACGATAATAAAAAGCCGGTTAAAACATTTACAGGTAACATCTCCAGAAACAGTAAGCTGTCTCAGTTGCTCCAAATATTAAGTTATACCGGTAGCCGCTTTGAAATTGACGGCAATAAGATAATTGTAAAAACAGAATAAACTATTTAGTAACCCTAATGCTCACCCTTTAAACATTGAAAAAAATGATAAGATATTTACGATCCCAGTTCTAGCCCTCCAAAAAGGAACTCATAAAAAAGCCGAAAAGTGGTGGAACACTTCCCGGCAAATATTTGAGTTAACCCTTTCCTGCCTTTGGTTTCAACGCAAGCAGGAGTTTAAACTATTTGAATACAGATTAACAGTCATTAACCCAAACGTTTACAAAAGTAATGAATTTAAACGCTATCTCTATAGCTATGCCCAAGGTATGGCTACCCCCTAAAATATTGTTGGTTATGAAAATAACTACGTTGCTATTGATAATAGGTTTTACCCAGGTAAGTGCAGCAGCATTTAGCCAGCGCATTACGCTTAATGAGAAAAATGCTTCGCTCGAGAAAGTGCTGAAGATCATTAAACAACAAAGCGGTTTCCTGATGTTTTATAATGATCAGGACCTGAAAAATACAAACAAAGTGGATGTTGACTTTAAGAATACTTCTGTTGAAGATGCCTTAAACAGTTGTTTCGCCAACCAACCACTAAACTACTCGATAATTGACAAAACTATTGTTGTACAGAAAAAGGATGCTACTGTTTTCGATGCATTAAAAAGCAGCCTTAATATTTCGGTAGGCATTAAAGGCAAGATAACCAATGAAAAGGGCGAGCCAATGCCTGGTGTTACCGTACGTGTTACCCGGGGTGGTAAAAACGTCAACAAAGCGGTATCAACCACTAATGATGGCAGTTACTATGTAGAAGCTGCCCAAAATGATGTATTGATATTTAGTTATGTAGGCTACAAAAACAAGGAAGTTACCGTTTACTCACAAACACTAATTAACATAAGCCTCGAGCCTGAAGTTTCGGGTTTAGAACAGGTGGTGGTGGTTGGATATGGTACCACTAAAAGAAAAGACCTCACAGGTTCAGTTTCATCTATCGATCCAAAAGAAATTAGAGATGTGCCTTTTGCTACCTTGGATCAGGCCTTAAGTGGCAAGGCTGCTGGTGTGCAGGTAGTACAGGGCGATGGTTCGCCGGGCGGTGTGGCCAAGATCCGTATCCGTGGCGGTACTTCCATATTAGGTGGTAATGATCCACTCTATATTATTGATGGAGTGCAAATCACGGTTCAAAATAAATACGTTTCCAGCCCGGGCGATGTTGTTAACCCGCTTTCTGCAAATGACGGTAATGGTGGTGCCATCAGCGGTGCATTTGCACGCGGCCTGAATAGTTTAGGCGGCTTAAATATTAACGATATTGAAAGTATCGACATTTTGAAAGATGCTTCTGCCACTGCGATTTACGGTTCTAAAGCGGCCAACGGTGTTGTGATTATTAATACCAAGAAAGGTAAGTATGACCAAAAGCCGTCTATCGAATTAAATTACTATGCTGGGGTTTCTACGCCTAAAAAGGAAAAATTACTCGATGCTGATCAGTACAAAATGATTATGCACGAAGCCGCACAGAACTTGAGCACAGAGCTAACCAACAATGGTAAACCCGCCAACTCAACGGCGACCAGCATATTAACTGACCCTAATTTCTTAGGTAACGCTAATACAGATTGGCTGGATCAGGTTTTACGCAATAGCTTTAACCAAAACATCGATTTATCGGTGCGTGGCGGCGGTCAGTCATCACGTTACTATACTTCGTTGTCATATACCGATCAGGACGGTGTGGTTAGAGGGACCGATTTTAAGCGTATATCTGGTAAAGTAAACCTGGATAATATTATTACACCAAAACTGCGCATCGTTAATAATATCGATTATGGTTTTACAACTTCCGATGTTAACAACGGCGCGTATACACAAGCTATGCTTGCTCCGCCAACGTTTGCCCCTTACAATGCAGATGGTTCTATCAACACTTTTACTGGTGAGCAATTGGGTGCTTATGCATCGAGCGGTGTTCAAAATCCTTTATCGTTGCTTAAAAATAGTGTTAACCAAGGCAAAATTGCTGCCGTATTAGGCTCAATCTCCTTAGAGTATGATATTTTAAAAGACCTGAAATTTAAAAGTATCGCGTCGATAAACTATCAGCAATATCATCAGCATAACTACACGCCAAGTACTGCGCTGGTTAGGGGTGATGCAGGTTCTACCTCATCGCAAAACGGTATAGCCTCACAGTCGCAAACAGAATCGTCTACGTTTTTATTTGAAAATACATTAAGCTATAACAAGCAATTTGATGCTAATAACCGTATAGATGTTGTAGCCGGTACGTCGTGGCAACAAGATAAAAGCAATACTTTTCAGGCTTCGGGCCAGGGCTTCCCTGATGATCAGGTACTGACGGATTTATCGTCTGCGGCAGTAATATTACCATCACAATCATATTCATCCCAAAACTCATTACTGAGCTTTTATGCGCGTGCTAATTACGCTTTTAAAGACCGTTATTTATTTACGTTCACCGGCCGTTCTGATGCTTCATCTAAATTCCCTGCGGCTAATCGTACTGCGTTCTTTCCTTCTGGTGGTGTAGCGTGGCGTTTATCGCAAGAGAGCTTTCTTAAAAATGTGAGCTGGATCAACGACCTGAAAATACGTGCAAGTGCAGGTTATACGGGTACCCAGGATATTGGCGATCACCTGTTCCGTACGCTGTATACACCCGGCTCTTATGCTGGTACCAATGCTTTGATACCAACGCAATTAGGTAACAATACCATTAAATGGGAATCTACCCTGCAGAAAGATGCAGGTCTGGATTTTTCATTGTTTGATTCACGTTTAAGTGGCGATATCGGTATTTATCAGAAAAACACTTCCGGTTTACTATTTAATCAGGCTCTTGCACCCAGCTCTGCTTATGGTAGTGTTATTGCCAACCTTGCTGATATCAGGAACAGGGGTTTAGAGATCGAATTACATGGCGACTTTATCCGCGGTAAAAGATTTAACTGGAGCGGTGCTTTCAATATATCTTTTAACCGCAGTAAGGTTACCAACATTAACCAAAACTTCTCAGATCCTAATGAGTCTGGCACCTACCTGGGCAATACTATTATCAGTGAAGGGCAACCTCTTGGATTATTTTATGGGCAGCAGTTTACGGGTATCATCAACACCCCGGCCCAATTAGCTGCTTATAAGAAGCAATATTCACTATACCCTTTCATAACACCTTACTTAAATATTGGCGACCCGATGTATAAAATGTCTCCATATGGTTTTGTGAGCAGCAGCGAAATTATTGGCAATGCCGAGCCTAAGTTTTTTGGTGGTTATACTAATACTTTAAATTATAAAGGCTTCTCGCTAACCACGTTGTTCACTTACTCTTACGGTGGCAAAATCTTGTACCTGGCCGATATCAACAATCAAAAGGTGGTTGATTTAACCAATAAAGGAGTAGCCGTTTTAGGCAGATGGACACCAGATAACACTACTGCAGATCGCCCGCGTTTGGTATATGGCCAGCAAGGTAACATTTCAACTGCAAGTAATGATATCTACAATGGATCGTACCTTAAATTAAAGTCGGTTACGCTGGCTTATCAGATCCCCAAACAATTAATGGATAAATGGAAAATGCAGTCGGCATCGATTTACATATCGGCTACCAATCTATTTACAATAACCAAATATCCTGGTCCGGACCCAGAGGTGAGCAATGATCCGTACAGCTTAATAAGCGGTTATAGTGATGCTGCTGCTTATCCAACGGTTAAACAAGTTTCACTGGGTTTCAGAATAGGTCTTTAACAATTAATTGATTAAAAAAATGAACAAGAGATTTATATATCCTATACTAACTGTTGCCCTGCTATCACAATACGCTTGTAAAAAGCAATTAGACGCATTGCCAACAAATGCAAAAGTAGAAGGTAATACCATAACAGATCAGCCAAGTGCCAATGTAGCCCTTAATGGGGTTTACTATCAATTTGCAAATGCAAGCAATACAGCAACAGATTGGACAAATAATAAAGTAATGCCATCGCTATTTGCGGGTTACCTCGGCTCTGATAATGGTGCATCAAATAACGAGTCGGATGTGTTTGGGGGCACCGTATACACCAGTGAGTGGGGGCGTTATTATAAATTGATTAACGCAGCAAACGGCGTTAATGATGGCGTGCAAAAATTGGCCGATAATCAATTCACAGCCGGTCGCAAAACCCAGATCCTGGCCGAGGCAAGGTTTTTAAGGGCTTTCGGCAGCTTTAAACTACTTACTTATTTTGGCCAGTGGTTTGATATTACCAGCCCGCTGGGTATTATTATCGAAGATCAGTTTAATACACTTACCAACATAAACCTGCCCCGCAGTACGGTAAAAGACAGCTATACCTTTATATTGAGCGATTTGGATTATGCAATTGCCAATGCAGCATCAACCAGTAAAAACATCAACGCAAACAAGTGGACAGCCATGGCCCTGAAAATGCGTATACTGTTAAGCCGTGGACAAGGTGATGACTTTACCCAGGCTATGGCTTTAGGTAACACGATCATAGCCGGCAGCCCTTACTCATTAGAACCTAACGAGAAGGATATTTTTTATACCAAAGGTTTGGCAAGTAACGAGGTAATGCTGGGCGTGCAACCGCAGGCTAACCAAGAGCTTTATTACTTAAACGTAAGCAATACTTTTATCAAAGCATCTGCTTTTTATATCGCAAAGCCAATGTTGTATGATTTGCTTAAAAACGACCCGCGTTTAAGTTGGGTTGTTGGCCCGGCTGTAGATGATAATTATTATTTTATCAAATACATAACACCGGACAAACAGTCAACAGTAATCTCAGAAGTTGCTTATGCTTTCCGTTTGTCAGAAGTTTATTTAATGCTGGCCGAGGCAACAGCACGCTCTGGCGGCGATTTAACCGCAGCTAAAACAACACTGAAAACTGTAATGAGCAAAGCCGGAGTAACCGATTTTTCTGCGGTTGACGCTGCTGCTACCGCAGCTGATGTGGAAACCCAAATCTATTATGAATACGCACGCAATTTTGTAGGCGAAGATGGTATAGAGTGGATGGCATTATTACGCCTGCCGCTGGCAACTGTAACACAGATAAGGCCTACTATAACCAGCATAGTACAATATATTTTACCTATACCTGATAGCGAGTTTCTTAACAACCCCAGTTTCGGGGCACAAAACACCGGTTACTCTAAACCAAATTAATATCACGAAAAGGCAAGCTGGTAATAAACAGCTTGCCTTTATTATCACAGGCTATCTTAATTAAACAATATGAAAATTAAAATCATAGCAATTACAGCGCTGTTTCCATTATTTGCATTAGCACAAAGCTCCAATTTTACGATATCGGGCAAAATTGGTAATCTGAATAAGCCCGTTACGGTTTACCTTGACTATAAAGACGACGGCACCGGTCGCGAAGATTCTACTGTATTGGTTAACGGATCGTTTAGTTTCACAGGCCACACCGAGGGCATGGCAGTAGCACGTATGTCGTTAGGCCACAATGGCGAGGGTAAGCAGCTATCCATTTATAAAGGGAACGATGACATCTATTTTTATTTCGCCAATGAAAATATGGTGATCAACTCAAAGGATTCTTTGATAAATGCCAGCGTAACCGGTTCAAAAGTATACGATGATTATGCGGCTTATAATAAAGCGATAGGCGGATCGATTATGGAACTGGATAGAATTGCCAATAATGAATTTAAAAGTGGTACCCCCGCCCAGCAAAAAGATACTGCTTTTATTAAAGCCATTGACGTAAGGTTTCGCAAAAGTGTTGCCGAAAGAACTCAAAAGCAGATCCAATTTGCAAAAGATAACCCCAATTCATTTTTTGGCCTGGTAGCGCTTTCAGAATCAGTAGGTGCTAAAATGGATATTGCAAGAACCGAGGCCATTTATAATGCCATAAATGATAAGTGGAAAACAACAGCTTTAGGCATAGCCATGGCCGAACGTATACAGGCCGCAAAAACTGTGGGTGCTGGCGATGCAGCTCCATTATTTACTTCGAAAGATGTAAGCGGCAAATCAATATCGCTTGCCAGCTTAAAAGGCAAAATAGTGTTAATTGATTTTTGGGCAAGCTGGTGCGAGCCATGCCGCGCCGAAAGCCCTAACCTTAAAACACAATACAAATTATATAAAGACAAGGGCTTTGAGATTATCTCTATATCACTTGATACCGATAGAAAGAGATGGTTAAAAGCAATTGCCGATGATGGCCTTACCTGGCTTCAGGTGTCTGACCTGAAGGGGTTATCTGACAGTGAAATTGCCAAAAAATATGGTATTGGAGCTGTGCCGTCGTTTTTTTTAATTGGCCGCGATGGGAAAATTATGGCTAATGCCGATATACAAGGCGAGGCGCTTAATAAAAGGCTGGCAAAAATGTTTAATAATTAATCGTGTTTTTATAGGGGAGAAGCAGGTACCACTCCTAAACCAATTTAAAAAATCGAGATGAAAAAATACATGTTATTATTAATGGTTATGGCTTTTGCCAGCACCATTTTATATGCTGCGCGGATAAACGCCAAACAAGATCCGTCGGCCAAAATACCTTTGAAGGTACTATATGTTGGTTATGACCCGCAGAAGCCAATGCCGGCTAAACTGGTTTGGTACATGCCGTCGGAAAAACGATATGCCGAATTTTATAAAAGCAGGATGCCCGCCTTTAAAAGCTTCCTGGATAAAAACTTCACGGTGGTGAAAACGGTAGATGGCAGAGACTATGATTCAAAAATGTCTGACGATGTTGATGTGACCATTTTTGATGCTTACCCGGTTAAGTTACCTGCCGATTTTAATCGCCCGGCTATTTTACTCGCAGCCGTAGCGCCTGATATTGGTATTCCCATCGGGTTGAAATTCGATTGGTATTGCCAGTGTTTGGAGAATGATGCGCTAAATATCAAAACCAATCACGAGATTTTTAACACACCTAATAAGGTTAACCTGACTATGGTTACGCGGCCAACGCCGGGCGGTTTCTTTAATGGTTTTCAGGGGGCTAAAACGCCTAAAACAATGCCGATGTGGCGCGTGGTTACCGAAGGATTAGACGAAAAGAACCCTTACCTGATCGGGATGGTTGCCCACGGTGAAGGTTTTGCCGATTCGCCCGATGCAGAAGTGATTTCTGGCGGCGTATGTTTAAAGAATGCTGAAGCTGTGGCACTAGGTCGCCACGGCAATTACTTTATGTGGGGCTTTGCCGCTTCGCCCGAGTATATGACAGATGAGGCTAACAAGGTTTTTATAAACACCATCTGCTACATCAAAAAATTTGATAAAAGAAGCCCTATCGTTAAAAAAGTACAGCAAGCTACCCGTGAAGAGGTTGATGAGAAGATCTATCGTGCGGATGAAGAGCTTTACAAAAAATCATTAGTTGCGCGTAAAGAAGGTAACGAACGCCTGAGAAGAATGCAGGATTCGCTCCGTGCAAAAAAATCTGCTGGTGTAGATATTGGCAGAGGCAATGAGATGTTCCTGAAAATGCCTTTCAGCGACGCGGTAGAAAGCTATGACGATTATTTAAAGTTATGGCAGGGCGATGATCTTTACGCCAAATTTGGTACTGATACCAAAAAGTACATTCAGTACTACCACGATAACTACGAATACTTTTATCCAACAGGTTTCCAAAGTGTAGGCCTGGATGAATATGCGCAAAAGTTAGGTGTTTCGAACAGGAGCAAAGAGATGCTTGAAAAATGTATCAGTATGCTCGAAAAGGATGAGAACGATGCACTTGCGCATCGTCTTTTAGAACGCTATACCACCGAGAATTTTGCAACAGCCAAAGAGTGGAAAACCTGGTACGATAAAAACAAAAGCAAATTATTTTATACCGAAAGCGGCGGCTTTAAATTTATGGTTGATACTTACGATAAACCTTCATCAGCTTCAACCCCATCCGCTTCAATAGCAACGCCAAAAGAAAATATCGCAGGCCCAACCTTGTCAGATCCGGTAAGTGTTATAGCCAGTTTGCAATATAGCAGCGACAAAAAGCATGCGGATATTATTGTAGAAGCTAATATTTTACAAGGCTGGCATATTTATGCCTACCTGCCGGCAAATAGTCCTTACATCCAAACCGAAACATTACTGGAGTTACCTAAAGGGGCAAAGGCTAGTAAAGCTGGCTGGGACAGTACTGCCGGTATACCATACCCAGGGCTTGATAACATATTTGTTTACCAAGACAAAGTTACTTTTAAAGTAAATGTGGACATGACCAAAGTTAAAAAAGGATCACTCATTAAATGTGGCTTGTACTACCAAACCTGTAACGATAAAAAATGCCTTCAGCCACAACGCAAGCTCATTGTGCTTAAAGCCTAAACATAAATTAGTTTAAAATACATAGGCAAAAAACGATCGGTATCAGTGCTTGCCTGCTATGGTTATGCACTGAAATTTAGATCGGCCTTCAAAAATCATAAATACATGAAAAAGAATTTTATAACAGCTCTTGGCTTACTGGCCTTAAGCGCCCCATTATGGGGTGCGTATGCACAGCAGTCTCCACCTCAATTAATAGAGAAGGTGGTTAAAAAGGGTGACGAAATGGTAATCCCTTACCAGAAATATGTATTATCAAATGGCCTTACGGTTATATTAACGGAAGACCATTCTGATCCTATTGCTCATGTGGATGTAACGTACCACGTTGGTTCGGCACGTGAAGAGATCGGCAAATCCGGTTTCGCACACTTCTTCGAGCATATGATGTTCGAAGGATCGGACCACGTAAAAAGCGGCGATCATTTTAAAACAGTGAACTCGGTAGGAGGGACCTTAAATGGTTCAACCACTTTAGACCGTACCAATTACTTCGAAACTGTACCCAGCAACCAATTGGAGAAAATGCTTTGGTTGGAATCAGACCGTATGGGTTTCCTGTTGGATGCCGTTACTCAGAAGAAATTCGAGATCCAACGCTCAACAGTGAAGAACGAACGTGGTCAAAACTACGATAACCGCCCGTACGGGCTGGCTTCTGAAGCCGTATCAAAAGCTTTATATCCTTATGGTCATCCTTACTCATGGTTAACAATCGGTTATATTGAAGATTTAAATAAGGTAGATGTAAACGATTTAAAACGCTTCTTTATGCGTTGGTATGGCCCTAATAACGCAACCCTAACCATCGGTGGCGATATTGATGCCAAACAAACACTGGCTTGGGTTGAGAAATATTTTGGCTCTATTCCTCGCGGACCGGAAGTCAAAAATGTAACCCTGCCTGCACCGGTTTTAAGTGCTAACAGGTATGTATCGTTTACAGATAATTATGCCCGTTTGCCGCTTTTGCTGATCGAGTATCTCGGTGTTAAAATGTACGATAAAGATCAATCGGCTTTGGATGCGCTTTCGCTCATCATCGGCCAGGGTAAAAACTCTATTCTTTATAAAAATTTCATCAAAAGCCGTAAAGCTACCGATGCGCAGATGTTCTCTACCAACTCCGAGTTAGCTGGCGATATCGGTATCGAGCTGATGCCTTTCCCGGGGCAAACCCTGGCAGATATGAAAAAGCTGCTGGATGAATCTTTTGCTGAATTTGAGAAAACAGGTGTTACAGACGAAGACCTTGCCCGCTTTAAAGGAAGCGCTGAGGCCGACTTTATTAACGGCCTGGCCAGTGTATCTGGTAAGGTGAGCGAGCTTGCCGCATCACAAACATTTTCGGGTAACCCTAACCAGATTGGGCGGGAATTGGAAGATATCCGTAAAGTAACCAAGGCGGATGTAATGCGTGTTTACAGCCAGTATATTAAAGGCAAAGCTGCCGTAATGTTAAGTGTGTTGCCTAAAGGAAGTACACTACAACCTTTGGCAGCGGATAATTATATCCCGGACGGCAGGGGCTACAAAGCCCCGGATTATGGTTATGATAAGCTGACTTATCACAAAGCCAAAGATAACTTCGATAGAAATATTGCGCCATCAAATGGCTCGAACCCCGTAGTAAAAGTGCCTCCATTCTGGACTGCCAAAACCGATAACGGCATAAATATGATTGGCACTTACAATAACGAGATCCCTGCCATTACAATACAAATTAAGATTAAAGGTGGTGGTTTATTAGCTGCTAAAGACCCATCAAAAGCAGGTTTACCAGCTATGGTAGGGCAAATGTTAAATGAGGCGACAGAAAAGTATTCGGCAGAGGAAATCAATGCGATGCTCGAAAAAATAGGTAGCCATGTATTTGTTTATGCTTCGGGCGAAGAGACGGTATTTTATGTGTCATCATTAACCAAATACCTCGACCAAACGTTGGCTCTTGTACAGGAACATTTATTGCATCCGAAGTTTACCCAGGAAGCATTTGATCGCATCAAGAAACAGGATATTCAAAACCTGGAGGTTGCTAAAACTCAGCCCGCAGGCGTAGCCAGCAGTGTTTATAACAAAATTTTATACGGAAAAGATAATATCCGCACCTACGGCTTATCTGGCACAGAGCAAACAGTTGCCAACATTACACTTGCTGATGTACAGGCTTATTATAGCAACTATTTCTCACCATCATTAACATCTGTAGTAATAGTTGGCGATGCTTCAGAAGCAGTTATTAAAACTAAGCTTGCTTTCCTAAATACATGGAAGGCTAAACAGGTGGATGTACCTGCACCAATGGCAATAGCGCCAAATACAGATGTTACTAAAATTTTCGTAGTTGATATCCCGCACGCAGCACAGTCAGAGATCAGGGTTGGTTATTTAACCGGTTTAAATTTTGATGCTACAGGCGTTTACTATCGCCTGGGTTTAACCAACTATACACTTGGTGGTAGTTTCGATAGCCATTTAAATATGGATTTGCGTGAAGAGAAAGGCTGGACTTACGGGGCCAGTTCGGGTTTTGCTTCAGGTAGCTATGGCGGTATGTTTACCGCATCGGCGGGCGTACGTGCCTCAGCAACAGATAGCGCAGTTGTTGAATTTGTGAAGGATATTAAAGCTTATGCCGATAATGGCGTCACCCCGGCAGAACTTGCTTTTACCAAAACCTCGATAGGGCAAAGCGATGCGCGCAAATATGAAACCAACGATCAGAAAGCTGCTTTCCTGGGCCGTATTCAACAATACGATTTGAAAGCAGATTATGTTGATGAGCAAAATAAAATATTAGCCAATATCACTCAGTCTGAGATCAACGACTTAGCAAAAAAATACATGAATATGAGTCACATGGCCATTTTGGTAGTGGGCGACAAAGAAAAAATTATGCCGGGTTTACAAAAACTGGAATATCAAGTTATAGAATTAGATGCCGATGCAAATGTTAAATAGTTAGTAGTAGAGGGTGCCATTAGGCACCCTCTTTATGGTATTGATGCGTCTCTAAAGAAATTCAGATCTTTAACGGCAACTTTATGCCCCTCCAATGCGCTATCATTAGATCCCAATCGCATTTTTATTAGTCGAATTGTCGTATTCAAATGTTGGTTAAATCCCTTAAGTAGGTATTTCAATTGAATTTTTGGGCCTTTAAACGAGAAGCCACCAAATGCTACTTCGCAGTAAATGTTGCAAAGGTTAAAATGGACGGGACTCGAACCATACCGATATCGTAAAGACTATCAATAATTTATGTTTTTAAATATCCCATGGTAACCGATTAAGTAACCGAATATTTTAATATCAATTGACTGATTTTGAAAGAACTATAGTTTAAATATACATGAAAAATATTACAATCCAAACTTGATATCAGGTGCTAAAATAAAAAAGCCAGAACATTTGTTCTGGCTTTAGTGGGATGAAAGGTTATGAACCTTTCGGGGCATTTATGATATTTTCGCTCTTAGGTAACTTCAACAGATTAACTTTTGTGTACACATCCCATATTTGCCCCACTCCACCTTATTATGTTATTTTTCATATCACTTACATTTAATTGTTTTATAAATCCGAATAAACTGACCACACCCAAACCAAACTGAAAAAAAGTTGGTAATGAGCAACCAAAAAGTAACGTTGAAACTAAACTAAGAACTACTGCTATCCAATTATAACAGATCAAATATAAATACTTAATCAACGGTAAAAGATAGATTTGCCAATTTTTTACTAGTAACTGACCTTATCAGTTAGCGATATGGACATTCGTTCAATATTGAATTGAAAAAGACCAATAAAAACATCGGTACTACCGAAAAACTTGTCAATTAAGGCCATTTGGTGTTAACAGATTTGCATAAATTAATCCAAATCATGGCAACAGAAATTATAACGAAAGAAGATCTCAATGAATTCAGAGAACTATTATTAAACGACTTCAAAGCAATACTTCAGGGAAAACCCATCGCTGAGAATACTAAATGGTTAAAAAGCTACCAGGTAAAAAATATGCTTAAGATCTCGCCCGGCACCCTCCAAAACTTAAGAGTCAATGGTACTATTGCTTATACAAAAATTGGAGGCATTCTTTATTACAAGTATGAGGATATTCAGCGTTTGCTCGAGGGCGACCGTAAAAACAAAAAGTAATAGTTGGGCAATACCTCAATGATAATGAAAGGTAGCGGTTGAAGTAAAAATTAGCCTTAGCCGCTGCCTATAGAATCTGGATAATTTCCAAGTGCCTTGGGCAATTCAATCAACTAAAGACTTATAAACCTACCTTTATTAAAGCTTTTATGCTCCTTCTGATGAACATAACCAAGCTGGTTTGTAAGCATTGTCGTATTGCCGATTTTAAAGTCAGGCTTGGCAGCATGATGATGGCCATATATCCAATATTCGGCATCACTTGATTCAACAAGTTGGTCAAGGTCTGTCGCAAAAGCCTCATTCAATACGCTTCCATGGTATTTTTCCGGATAATTCCTAAAGGTTGGAACATGATGTGTTACTACGATGTTCTTTTTAGATCCTTTGTTTATTTCCAAATTCTTTTTAAAGGCGGTCTGAAGAAATTCCACTGAATCTGCATGCATGTTATTATACTGTTCAACAGATAATTGCTGCTCTTCATAGTTGATTACATGAAAGTCAGATAAGTGCCAATTAATATAAAAGGCATTGTTCGGCGAAATCTTTGACCACAAGGTTGAAAAATGCAACTGTGCGTCTCCAACCTCAATTGTTTGATTATTTAGTAGTGTCACGTTTGAACGAATGGGTTCCAAAAAAGCCCCGGTTCTCTTGGCTATATCGAAATGGTAATATTCATGGTTTCCTGGCACCCAATAGGTTTGTTTAAAATTGTCTGAAACGAAATCAAAGAAGTCCTTGTGCTGATCAAGCGAATTAAGCAATGCAATATCACCTGCAAGCACCAGTATTTCCCCAGCCACTGTTAGCGGGTTATACCTGATAAAATCTTTATTTTCAGGGAACTCTAAATGCAGATCGGACGCAAATTGTAATTTCATAAATGTGTTTGTTAAATTATTAATAAATAGATTAATCCGAATCACCAGGTTCATCGGTCTTAAGAAGCAATTCTTCCCCGGCGTATTTTTTCTTAAGCGGCTTCATGTCACGGCTTACTTTAGTTTCTGTTACCCTGGCGTATATCTGGGTTGACTGTATACTCTTGTGACCCAACATCTGGCCGACCGTTTCCATTGGAACACCGTTAGTCAGGGTAACGGTGGTTGCAAATGTATGCCTGGCGCAATGGAATGTTAGCCGCTTTGTCCAGCCCAGCGCTGATGTAATTTCCTTTAAGTATGCATTCGCTTTTTGATTACTGATCACTGGAAGGATGAAATCTTCATCCATCACTCGGGGGTAACCCTTATAGTGATTAATTAATTTAAGCGCGGGACTCAAAAGTGGAACACGGACGCGATTATTGTTTTTTACCCTGTGCGTTTGTATCCAAATCCCGCCGTCCTCGCCTTTAACAATGTCTGCTTGTTTTAACTTGACCGTATCAGCGTATGACAAGCCGGTATAACAACTGAACAAAAACAAGTCCCTTACGACCATCCACCGTTTGCGTGATAATCTTTTTGTCGCAAGTTCATGCAGTTCTGCACTGGTCAGATATTCGCGAAATACCTCTTCTTTTTTTGCACGATAAGCGATAAACGGATCGCGTGTCAACCAGCCGATCTCGATGGCTATTTTAATGACGGTTCTTAGCTTTTTGATCATTTGCACTGCCGTATTGATTTTAACACCGTAATCTGTTTTAAGGTAATAGTCAAAGTCCCGCACAAACCGGTAATCAATCTCCTCCAACCTGATGTTATCCGTTTTCCTTGTTAGAAGGAGGTATTTCTTAATGACACGCGATACCGTCTTATACTTAGTTAGCGTACCGATAGTATAACTTTTACCGACCAGACCAGCTATCTGGTTGGTGTGATAGCTCCAAGCGTCCCAAAGCATTTTAGGCGGCTCTAATTGCTCGCCTTGCATGAGCTTTCGGATATGAGTTGCACCAAAAGGCTTTCCAGCGGCATAAAGTTCCTGTCTGCAGCTGTAAGCTCTACTGCGTAAAGTATCCAACCATGCGTTGATAGACCGTGCTTGTTCTTTACTACCTTTCACGCGCGTGCTTTTAAAGTCCCATTCCTCCCGTTCACATCTTCGGCCTGTTGACCACTCTTCCCTCTGACCGTTAATTGTAAGTCTGATGTATATTGGATACAACGGATTTTTTTTGCTCTTAGGCGGTCGAAGTGAAAACCACAGCTTAAATGTTTGCGACTGTGCCGGTGTTATGACCTCTCTCTCAGGCTTTTTTTTTCAGGGTTGTTTAGCATTTTATCGATATCCTCTGCTTTGTAAAAAAAGATCTTCCCAACTTTATGAGGAATTAGCGCACCTGACACACGGAGATTTTGCAAGGTGCCCGCTGAGATCTTAAGCAGATCCCTGACATCTTTACTTCGCAACCATTTCTGCTGCTGTAAGTTTTGGGCATCCTTAAGCGGCTTCAGCAATGCAAATAACTCTTCCTTGAACTTCTCCAAGTCTTTTTTCGTTAGCAGTTCGTCCGGGCTCAATTGTAAGTTTTAAGTGATGTATTTAGATAAATCTCAGAGATATTTTTCGTTCAGCCAGCAATTCAATAACAGGTATTTCAAGCGCAGTGCGGTAATTCCTGTGCAACTCTGGCGAGGCTGGCCGCGTAATGAAGTGGAGCGGTTTGCCACAGCCAGCTTCCCATAAGCAGTTATAAATTACTTGTCAACATATGTTTCTGATATAAGCCTTCAGCAATACCCATTAGTTGCTTAACTATCTCTATCAGCCTTTCTACGGCATTTCGCTCAGCCTCATATCCATCTTTATATCTCACATTTACATAGGCATGTTTAAGCTCGTCAAATAACAATTTACCTTGCTCACTTTCCAGATTGAATGCTAAAACGACATCTTCAGAAAACATTTGAGTGATGGAAAGCAACCTGGATAGATTATGATTATTGATATCATATTCCAATACGGCCC
>CAHJXH010000058.1 GCA_903644075.1 Sphingobacteriaceae bacterium
ATCTACTATCTGAAAGCCCAGGACTCTTAATTGTGAAGGGTTTATTTCCGCGGCTTTGCCTTGTTAATACCCTTTCTTTCCTTAGATATGCTTCATATTTAAGAAGCATATTAGACGTAATTTCAGAGATAAAGATTTTCTCCCGACCAAAATAGTCTATCAAACTATTTACTACCGCCCTGAAATTGATGGAAGTCCCTTTCCTATTTTCTGCAAGTAGCCTATTGATATGAGCCTTACCAAATTCAATAAAATCAATTTCCTTGTTGGCATTCTGCAGGTAGTCCACAACCTGATCACAGGTCATTAAGTTAACCCGATAGCCAAGTTCGCCAACGCTAATACGATATTCCATTAGGGTTCTATCAATCTGCGCAAGAACGATATTATCTTTTATCTCCAGCTTTTTGTTAAGCTGCTTTTTTGAAACATAAAAATTGGTTTCAAGATACCTTGAAACTCTGTCATGGGTCACCCTAATTTTAACATTAAAAGTACCATCCATTTTTTCGTTGTGTTTTAACACAATTGCCTTAACTGTAAGCATAAATTCCAATAGCTGTAAAACGTTTGTAAAACATTGTAAAACATTGTAAAACATTTTCGTGAAATTCAGCAATCTTTCAAGCTCAACTTAACGGAAATATCACCAACTTTATTAGCTACAATATACGCTTTAAATAGATTAAAACGCACTTTTTTATTAAAAAATGACAATCTAAATTATTTAGCAAAAAGTGGGTATCATCAGATTCCGGTACCATCGATATGAGTTCGAATCTCGTCGGGAGCACTTAAGCGAGACAAGGCCAATTGGGCCAGGTGTCTCGCTTTTTTTATTCCTCAACATACTGTTAAACAACGATATTGAATCGAACACTTGCTGATACTAATAGTTCTAAATTTCGAACCTGATCGACAGATACTTAAAATAGGCCAACCCTGATAAATTGATTTACAGGCATTATTATATAGTATATAGGGCCTCCGAATTAATACTCAAAAAGTTAAATTAAAACCGATACACAATTCTGATGTTTACTTCAATAAACGGTATTATGAGTAATCAATACGAGCTTGCAGCACAAAAAGCAGATGAGATAGAAAATGAACTAAAAGCATTGGGACATTGGAAAAATACACCGCCAGACCCGGCAATTTTTGTGAACATGGGTGCTTTTGGCTCTAATACTATGCCCTTTACAAGCTGGCTTCAATTTGTATTGATCCCACGCATCAGGCAAATCATTGATGAAAAAGATAAATTTCCCGGCTCGTCATCAGTAGCGGTTGTAGCTTACCGCAACCTGGAAGAGGACCGATACGAAACATTGAACAGACTGCTAAGCGAATTCGACGCATTATTTAATTAGTACTTATTTTTTCTGTAATATTATCCCGGCATTATTGGCGCAAAATAGTGCTGTTGAAACCTGCTGTAAGATTTGGTGATTATATTTTAGGTCTAAGGTCCGTATCAAAATAAGGCAAGTCATCAAAGATTTCCTTCGCTTTAAAAATCGCCTTATTGATCACAAACAGCCGATATACGTGGTCATTTATTGTTTTGTAAGCAGGTATATCATTTTGATAGGTCTCGATTCCACTAGCCTCAAGTTTATCCTTATAATCATCCAAAACTTTTCCAGAACGCGTACATGCTACTAGATGTATATGTTTGATCTTGCGCATTTGTTCGTAAAAGGCGGCTATGGCTTCGGCTCTATCTGTAGAAACAAAAATGGGTGGCTGGTTCTGCCCCCTTTCTGTATAGTAAATCTCCCATATTCCGACATTTTCTGCTAATTCAAAAACATCGCTATTTGCAGGTCCACCTACGCCTTTGATATTAAAATAGTTAAACCCTTCTTCCAAAAACTTTTGATATAATTCAGCCAATTCCATACGGTTCTTGTAATGCTGGTTAATTTATTAAATAATCCCGGCTAACTAACGTTTTTATAGCATCATTTTTAAAACACGGTACTGAAAACAGGCGATTACTTGCCTGTTTTTTGTGGCTTAAACATTTTTAATTAATTGTATTTGTGTTTAACTTAGTTTAAACCTTAAATAAAATATGGACTATCTTTTCACTTCTTTTCTACCCTTTTTGGATACTATCGGCATTACCTATAGCCTTGAACCAATCAGCGAAGACACTTTTTTACCCGGTTTAAAATTGAGAAACGGTACTTTAGTTATTGATACCGATAAGCTATTTTACCCTGGCGATTTACTTCACGAAGCGGGGCACCTGGCCTGTGTACCGCCCGATGTACGCACTACAATGAGCGACACAATTGAGAATAATGATATAAATGCGGCCGGAGAAATGATGGCAATGGCATGGTCGTACGCGGCTTGCTTGTACCTGGGTGTTGATCCCTATGTAGTATTCCATGAAAATGGCTATAAAGGCGGAGCACAAGAAATTGTACTGGGTTACAAAAACGGAAATATTATGGGCATACCCATGTTGCAACTATACGGCATGTGTTACGATTACACTATGGCGGCACAATTGAACACACAACCTTTTCCGCACATGCAAAAATGGGTATGTGAGGTTAATCCATTTTAGTAAGCGGGTAATTTATATTATAATTATGAATGATAGTACAGACCAAAATATGCAAAATCGGATGTTTTTTGGCCTTCAACACCAGAGGAAAGAAGGCCGCTTTCAATTCCAATAACTATTACATCGGGCTTAACCCAATTCCTTTTTCCATTATTTAACTGCTCCTCATTATTTAGGGCAGTTGGAGTATTTTTAACATTAGTTGTTTGCATAGTATAGTTAAATAACAATGCAATATAATTAAAACATATATAATTAGCCCGATAGGCAAATTATTATGATTCTAAGCTACACATAAGCCAATGTTTAATCATTAACTAAGGCCCGAATTAAAATGATATTTGGTAGGTACACCTTCTGCATAAGCAGGGGCACCACCACCCATAATTATATCGCCGCCAATTATTTCAATCTGTGGCTTAACCCATTCTTTCTTACCTGCCTGTGTTAATAATTCTTTTTGCGCAGAATTACTTTTCGATTCATTTACTTGCATAATCTGATCAGGGATTAATTTATTCAACGTAATTAAAATATAAAATTGACTATTCTGCATTCACCATGATATGCTGATACTACAATGATGTAATATTATAGCAATAAGATTAACAGCTATAGTGTATACCTTTCAAATAATAACTTAAAGTTACCTAATAATACTTATCTCACCCACCCAAAAATCACACAATACAACAACCTGTATGTGTAGCATTTACGAATAAACAAAAGCATAAACCACCCAATATCTATATATCACAATTTAGTTAATATTATTTCTATTATTAGATTTTTGTAGTTATTTTTACTTAACTAAAAATAAACCCCTTAACCTATATATTATGAAAGATACTGCAAACCAAAACTCTACACAAGAAAAGCCAAATCAAAAAAAACAATGGATTGAGCCTAAGATTGAAATTATCAATCACGGGTATATTACATCAGGGATTCATCCGGGCACTACAGAGGCACAATATGGTCCTGGTCAACCATCATCTTCTCCTTTTCAATTCAAATATTTTTCGTGATATTCTTTGCGAAAAAGCTAACTTCTATCATTAGCAAACCTGATAAATTACTTTTAATTAGGACGATATAAAAGCCTTGTACGTAATGTTACTTATTGTATATAATAAGCAACATGCATTTAAGAGTATGCTGTTCAAAACATTTATTCTGCAAAAAGGGCGTCTGAAATAGACGCCCTTTTATTTATTAGTTTTTATTTGCACACAACTCACGTAATAGTTATGTGGCTGGTTACTTAATTGCTTGTTGGAAAAACTCCAACAGTTGCTATAATATAATTAAGTGTTACATAAGGCATACGGTTTTCGTGCGGTGTACTGCCGCCTGCCGTAAGCAAAGCATCTGCCTTAAAAGGCTGTACCGATATGCCGGTAGTTCCACTGGGTAAATAACCAAAAACCGTTTTGGGGTTGGTTGTAACAGAGTCGCAAGGTGCTGCCAAATATCCATTTGTTGGGTTTGGCGTGGTAGCTGCAGCAGAGCTTACTGTAAAAGTGTGCGAGTGTGCAGGTATATTAGTTGAAAGCAAGGTAATACTTTCGGCACCTCCCCTCATTCCTAAAGGATAAGTTGTACCAGATCGTGCTCGTCCCTGGCTTACAATAGCACGGCCTCTCAGATCGGGCACAGCAAAAGTTTGTACACCATCTCCACCGTATATAGTGCCTACTAACGTAAATAATGCTTCGTTTTGTGCTATTGACATTAAAGCGCCGTTACACAATGCCCAACCTGCAGGGGCATAGTTGCCGGCAAATATCCTAATTTCTCCTACGTAACCTTCCATAATTGTAGTTTTGACTGTTTAATTTTTTAATTAGTTTCTTGATGGATATATGCCAGTTGTGGCGATACATACCGACATGGTTAAAAATGGCATCCGGTTTTCATGCGGCTGGTTTCCACCTGTATTTACAATAGAATTAGGTGTAAGCTGTACCGGGCTGGGCGCTGGCGTAGTTGAAGTATAACCGTTTGCCGCATAAAGAGGATCGCTACCTACAGCATGTATTCCAGGTTGCGCCAGGTAATCGTCGCCATTATTAAGCAACTGGCTACCCAATACATTTACTGCCTGCATAACATGTGTATGCTGTGGCAAGTTAGGCTGCAGCAGTGTTACCGATTCTACCCCCGCAGTTACCCCGGTATTAGCAGAGCCTGCATGCATCATGGTTGTACCCTGCAAATTTGGTAAAGCAAAAGTAGTTCTACCATCACCGCCGTAATTAATTCCTAAAATAGAAAACAGGGCTGTATTAGTTGAGATAGCCATCAGCTGGCCATTGCAAGGTGCCCACCCGCGAGGTATTTGGCCAAATGCAAAAGTTCTTATTTCTCCAACGTACGGATTCATTGTATAATATTTAAAGGTTTAAGAAATTGTTAATGCTTGTTTTAATTAGTTACGTGTCGGGAAATTGCCATATAAACAAATACAATAGTTTATAGTAACAAAGGGCATTCTGTTTTCATGAGGTGTATTCCCGCCCGTAAAGCCCACAGCCAAAGGGTTTAAATTGGTGTTGCTACCTGGTGTACTTGGGCCACAAAGACGGCCGATTAAACCAGCAGATGTTGGCGTAACTTTTGATGCAACATTAGTAACATAAGTACTGTTAGTAGGCACTGTAACATCTGATGCGGTACCTCCCACAATGGCCCCATTAAATGTATGCGTATGCATCGGCATTTCGCTATTAACAAGTGAAACTGAGTTTTCACCTCCAGTATCGCCAACTATATAATTCTGACCGCCGATTAACTGGCCCATGCCATTAATAACCTGGCTTTGAATATTTGGCAACATAAAGGTAGTAGTACCGTTGCCGCCGAAACTGGTACCGATAATACTAAACAAAGTAGTATTAGACTGAACGGCAAGTGTTTGCCCGTTACATAAGGCCCAATTCTGCGGCGCAAAGGTACCGGCAAATGCCCTGATCTCTCCTGTGTAAGCATCCATAAATTTTTCGTTTTTTAGAATTTGTGATTATTATTGGTTAATATTATGTAGCTATTTTATAAGTAAGGCAAAGCCATGCCGCACATTTTAATGTGGACACTTTTTATTGTATAAATTGTTTATAATTAGGTTATTACAAGTAAGATGTTTTTTACCTTTTATAAAAGGGTGAAAACACCTGTTTTTATAGGTATTAAGTACTTAGTTTTATGTACTAACAATACCAATATCCATATCCTTTAAACTCTTTAGCCAGGTTAACCCACCATTTGTTATTGTTATAGTAAGGCAGGTTTTTAGCACCAGCTTGCGATAATAAAGGACAAACCACTACGCCCGACGAGCGAGTTGCCATTCTATCCCCCTTTTCGGGTATCACACAGCATATATGCCCACTTCTTGCAGGGTTTATATTGGCTGCGCATATTACCCCTACCCTGCCTTCGTTTACTTTGGCTTGCAGGTCATCCAGGTCGTAAGTACGGGTCCAACCGTAATCATCGGCCCAGTCTTCCAGCCAGGCAAACAGGCCGTTGGCGCTTACCTCGTCAACCGTAATACCATAAAGAGGGCTCACGGTTTGCCCGGCTTTTAAATCGAGCAAAGCCTTACCGCGCCACCATACACGGGGTAAAAACACGCCCGCTAAATAACAATAATCATAAGCGTAAATATTGCAGTAAGTATGTGTATCTCTTTGATAACGCGCGCTTTTATCAACCTGTAAATAGGCAATAATACTGTGCATAGTGCTTATTTTATCAGCAGCGCTGGCAGCAGGGTCAACCCTGGGCATATTAGATTCGGTAAGCGGGTATTGCCATGCCGCATGGTTATCCCTTCGCGAGGCATAATTACCCTTTAGGTTAACCGGCTTTAAATAGCCTGTATCGGCTGTAACAGGGGTTGCAGGTACCGGTGCCAAATATTTTTTTGATGCATAACCATCAATAACAGGTTTACGGTTAATACACGATACTTTATAAAAAGCGTCATCAGAATCGTCGGTAACTTCAACCACTTCCTGGTCTTTCAGCACCGTTAAAATGTTGCCCTCGTTTATAGCCGGTGTACTTCTTAAATTTAACAACGAGGCAGTTACAAGGTATTGCATCAGCTTACTATTTAAGGTTAACCAACTATATTTTCAGTGGGGTTTGCAGTTGCACTACCGTCTTCAGGCGCAGGTGGCGTAGTGCCTGCAAGGGGTGCGTTTTTATTTTCGCTGGTTTTAAGGCCAACGTATGCCGCAGTACTTAAGCCCATTAATGAAAGCTCTAAAGGCCCGAAATTTGGCATGTTGCCCGTTGCCAGCACTTTGTAGAAAAATATCACACCGAAAATAAATGTGAATATGAGATTCTGGTAGCGGTGTACGCTTATGCCATCATCGTCAGACAATACATCCTGAACGAAGTTAACACCCGGCTGATCCTGATGGCGGTCTTTATCGCTCTGGCTATAGTCAACCACTGCGGCAAAACTGGTCCCGGCCACGCTGATTCCTAAAAGAATTAATGTAGACTGGCTTAGCAACGCAAAATCATCACGAATGGCAAACAACAGCATGTAGCAACTTATAATAATAACAGTCCACCACAAAAGCTGAAAACGCGACAGGCTATATGGTTTATGAGTTTCCTGCGTCGATTTATCTTTGATGAGGTTGGTTTTAAAAACAAAGGCTAAAAGTATAGAAACGATTATTAACACAATTGTAAATGCCCAGGCCCATATTAACCCCGGGCGATTATACATTTTTATTGATAGATTATTTTGCGTAGTACTGGTATACTGTTTTAGTTTAGTACCAATATCAACTCTAACACCTAAATAAGCATCTTTAAAACCATACCATTTGTTCCATACGCTATCTTGCTTTGCAAGGCTACAGGTTAGTGTAAAATATTTTATAGTGCTATCCTGTACATTTTCGTAGGGGCAATTAAAGGTTACATCGTAAGGCATCAACGTATTATTAATATAAATGCCATCCTGCGATTGATTTTTGAATAGTTCCGGCGAACCAGATACATAAATTACGATCCGTTTATTAAAATCTGTTCTTAACGGTTTAATTGACCCATTTTTTGAGGTATCACCTTCGAGCCTTATTGAATCTATAGAAAATTCTGACCAGGGATAAGCTTTGGTTTTAACAATATTTTTGGTACCTGATTTAGGTGTATCAACAACTGTTGTATTAGTTGAAGGAATTACATTTACAGCTTGCGAAAATACTTTTATCGGGATGAAAAAAATTAGGAATCCCCATAAAGCGGGACGCAAAAACGGAATTTTGATAAGTTGAGGCATGATTTAAAGGCTTGGTTTTCAAGCATGAATGTATAATATAAAATGCTATTTCACAATAGATTTAATGTTAAGTTTTACTTTTTCGTTATCATTTAGTTTTACAAAGTGTTATTGCAATCTGTATAAATAAACCTACCTTTTGATACCATTATGGCACACTTTTAACTTTAAGCGATGTAGCTTTACCCCATGAGAAATAAGAAGGCTATTTTATGGGCAATAGTAGTAATTGCTTTAGGATTGGTATTGTGGAATGTTTTTACCCAGCCCGGGCCTGCAGATTTAAAAGGTAATTTTAAAGAGGTGGCCTTTATTAGGAATGAACAAAATACCGGCCCTGTAATACGGGTTTACGCAGTTACCCTCTCTGATACACTTTGGAAAGAAATGATTAACTATGGCAACTTTATGCCTTATAATAAATATGGAAATACCAGGGTTTATTTCTTTTTAAACAAAAACCCCTATCCTAAACAATTAACTATTGGCGGTAATAATTTTGACAGTAAGTTTAATAGCTATTGTATAGGACTATATCAGAAAGATGTAATGAGCCAGGTAAGTTTAAAAAAACTACCTTTTACTAAAAACAGCAGTCAATAAACGCTTCAACTTTTATCTGCTTTCTCGTTATACGAATGATGCGACGTTTCTGTAAACGCTTGAAATGTGTATTGTAAGTTTAGTGCAGTGGAGCCTGTAAATACACTTCTTTCAACTGGGTTAGAAAGTTTGTTTTTATAGTTCTTCAGCGTCAATAATAAAAACAGGGACATAGGTAACGCCCATAACCAATGCGATAAGAAACGCGTAATGACATGAAAAGCACCAATTCTGGGGGCTGGTTCTGCATTTATCCCGCCAACTACAATATGTTTAAATACAATGTTAATTTGCGCTGGCGTAAGCACATCTTTATAAAACTCGGCAAAGTTATTTCCTTTTAATAAATAGTTTAAACGCCTCATATTATGATCCGATTGCGGTTCATAGTCGGCATCCAGAAAAATCCATTGTTTGTTAAATTCTGCTGCAACTGCATAATGCCCGTCGAAGCCTACTTTACGGTAAGGAATATGTTTTGATTTGAAAATCCCCATCAGCACAATACTTTGCTGGCTACAAGCCGCCATTGGGTATTTCAAAATATCATCCGCATCAACAATTGCCGAAATATTATACCAGATATATCGCCCGCTTAAAGCAGAAATCCAGTTTTCATCCAGGCTATAGTGGCTATAGCTATGAAAAAAACGATTTTCAACAGTTTCTAATATTAAATCTGCGTAAGTGTTGGTGTTGGTTTTAATTCTTTTTACAGCAGCAATAGAATCTATATAAGTTACGAGCTGGCTGGTGCTCTGAATTTTCCTGGCAAAATCTGCTTTAAAGCGTTCATTCTTTAGGGGTTTATCAGGAAGATATATTAAGTGCCTTGACGACAAATTCGGGATAAATAGAATGGCCGACACAAATAATAGCCAATATTTCATTTTGTAGAATATGGGTAACAGTTGGTGGTACAAGTTAGTTAATAAAAATTTAACACAAAATAGCGGATTGCATTTTAAGCAAAAATTATGCCTTATAAGTCAGTAAATTATAAGTGGCAATAAAACTGAGATTTATATCCGTCAATTGCAAGCAATCGGCGTTTTGGAGAGAATAATGAACAAAGTGAATAAATTACAACCGATGAACAACTAAATTTTCAGAAAGTAACCTCTATCATCAAATTACATAAAACGCAAAACACAACGCTAAAAATCAACACATTACATCCAAAACAGATACAATTTTATATACGTAAGCGACAATAAATAAGTTTCGCAGCGCAGTATAATTAAGTTTTGTTTACAATCAATTAACACTGTTCATATAAACGTAACCTATTTTTAAGGTTGAGATTTTGTTGCTGTAGTTCTTCCATACGCTGTAGTACATTCACAACTACTTCTATACCCGCTATATTAACATCAAGATCTTGATACAGGCGTATCATTTTTTCGAGTTGCTGCAGCTGATCATTAGGGATAAATCGCTGTTCATTTACAAGTATTAAATGTACCAGGCCGTGTTCTTCAAGCGAACTGATAAAAGAATATTCAATTTCGTGATAAGTGCAAAACACCGCTGCCTCTATTAAATTTGCTGTTTCCATTTTGGTTGATGTTAAATAGATTGTTGCAATTCTTTAAATAACTCTCTTTGTTTATCAGTTAATTCTGTAGGTATAGCCACGTTATAGTTAAGATATAAATCGCCAAACTCATTCTCCTTTTTATAAACCGGCATACCTTTGCCTTTTAATTTTACTTTAGCGCCATTTTGCGTACCTGCTTTTACCGGCACTTTTACCTTGCCGGTTAATGTTTCGGCTATTACTTCGCCGCCCAATACGGCAGTGTACAGATCAACATCTACTGTAGTATGCAGGTTATTACCATCCCTTTTAAACTTCAGATCATCCTTAATTATAAAAGTGATCAGCAAATCGCCCGCAGGACCGCCATTAGTCCCCGCGCCTCCATGGCCTGCAATTTTAATAGTTTGGCCATTCTCTACGCCAGCTGGTATGGTTATCCTGATATTTTTGCCATTAACGGCAAGTGTTTGTTTTTGCGCCTCGAGTACATCGCGCAAATTGAGGTGTAATTCCGAACTATAATCTTGCCCGCGATATTTAGCCTGTCGGCCACGTCCACCTCCCATATTGCCAAACATAGATTGGAAGTAATCAGAAAAATCACCACCATCGCCAAAGCTTTCAGCATTAAAACCTCCCTCACCAGCACCTCCACCAGAATAGCCACTATAAGGCCTGCCTCCGGCTTGTTGCTGTTGCGCTTCATAAGCATCGGCATGCTGCCAGTTTTCGCCGTACTGATCGTATTTCTTACGTTTATCAGGGTCGCTTAATACTTCATTGGCTTCGTTAACTTCCTGAAACTTTTTGTTCGCTTCCTTGTCATTAGGATTAAGGTCGGGATGATACTTGCGGGCAAGCTTACGGTAGGCGCTTTTGATATCTTTTTCAGTAGCGTCTTTTTTAAGCCCAAGCACCTGGTAATAATCAATATATGCCATGGTTTAAGTGATTTGCTTTAATAAACAGTTTTATTGGCCGATGGTTCGGTTTATTTACTGTCAAAATTTATGGAAATAACATTTTAATAACAATTGCGTAAAACACCCTGCCAACAATATAAACCCTGATTACTGTAGTACTACATACCTCATTTTAGAAATGATCTAAAAATGAATATGACCTATTTGTAAATTCATCATCATTTAATGGTACCTTTACTGCCCATACATGGAACAAAGAACATATTTAGCCACCTGGAAAAAATACATCCCGGTAATCCGTTTGCATCTTAAGAAGAGCTTAACAGAAGATCAAAGTTTTAAATTGAATATTACAGACTTTGAGTCGGCAGGCGACCGTGGAAAATCGGGTTACACGTTTAACATTCAAATGGAAAACGGTAAGGTAACCAATAACATCAGTGGCTCGGCAGTAGCCCGTGATCTTTATGAGGCCCTTAAAGCCGATGAAGCCATCAAAGCTTTATTGCAAGATAAAAGCGTTAAAATAAGCGTAGGTAAAACTTTTATGCTGAGCATAAAAACGGTTCACCTATCTATCTTTAAATAAGAATTATAACAAAACAAGAAAGCCCGATAGATTATCTACCGGGCTTTCTTGTTTTAAGCTCAATAAGCTTTCCTCAGCTTGATAATTTTAAGCCGATGCAGTAATCGCATAACAGGATACACCGGATCGATCTCGAACCATTTGTTGCCAAAATTAGCGCTGTTGGGATATCTGTGATGATTATTCTGAAATAACTCTCCCAGCATCAGAAAATCAAACGGTATAGTATTTTTAGACTGATCATTATTATCGAAATTGCTGTAGCCGTATTTGTGGCCGCACCAGTTTACAATAGCGCCTTGCAGCGGGCCCATTAAGAAATGGATAGGTAATAATAAAAACATCCACCAATGCGTAGCAAAGGCAATGTAAAACCAGGTATACAATGCACCGAATGCTAAGCGCGAAACAATAGAAGAACCAATCCGATCTATGAGCGGCCATTCGGGGCAATCTCCGGCAAAACGTGCTTCGGGGTCTTTCGTACGTTTTAAATGATCGCGAAAGGTAATGATGGTAGCCTTCATCATCTGGAAAACATCAGTAAAAAAGTGCGGCGAATGAGGATCTTTAGCGGTATCGCTATAGGCATGATGTTCGCGGTGCATCATGGCATAAGCACGGGGGTTTAAGAATGACGAACCTTCAAAAACGTAAGCCATCAGGTAAAAAACACGTTCCCAGGCTTTACTTGTGGTAAACATGCGGTGCGAAGCGTAACGGTGCTGAAAGAAAGTTTGAAAAAATAACGACAAGAACCAGTGTGCAATAAAAAAAATAAGTATGGGCATAATTTGATTGATGAGCAGTTGGAAGGACAGGCCTTATGGTAATTACATAGCCTGTTGCAGAGAAAAGGAAGGCGAATATAGATTATGCCAGCCCTGTGGTATTAGCGGCGAAGGTACACTTAAACCGCAGTATTTATTACCGATAAACTTTTATGGGGTTAATTCTGGATAAGAATCAATTAACAAATGTTGAAGGGCTATAATTAATAAACTATAAATCGGCTATTATGTTGCATGTGTTCAATTATATATACTCAAAAAAGGCGCGCATTGCTGCCCGCCTTCAATTTTGAAACGTAATACTGTTATTCTGCCTTCAGAAAATCTTCCATGTGGGTGGTAATGGCAAACCGGTTCCAGGCGTTGATTGAAATAATAGCTATTAAAATTGCAGTAAGATATTCGGCATCGAATAAGGCGGCTGCTTTATTGTAAGTTTCGTCTGATACGTGGTTACCTATCAGCGTAACTTCTTCTGTTAAGGCCAGCAAAGCCTTCTCCTGCTCATCAAAGAAAGGCACATCGCGCCAAACGCTTAAAGCATATATGCGCTGCTCGTTTTCGCCTTCTTTACGGGCATCGCGGGTGTGCATGTCAATACAAAACGCACAGCCATTTATTTGCGACGTTCTGATCTTAATTAATTCGTGATGCTTAGCGGTAAGCGGGCTGGTTGCAATGTATTCGCCCAATGCCATCATAGCTTTGTAAGATGGGTGTTTCTGGCTGATTTTTGTTCTGTTGCTCATTGTTTTATTGTTTTGATAAAACAAAGTTCAGCATAAAGTACCCCTCAAAAAATGAACTGAGTTTAAGAAAATCAAACTTTTTTTGCCCTAAGCCGGCTCATAAACTGCGGCGTAAAACCCAGGTAGCTGGCCAACATATATTGCGGCACTCGCTGTAAGAAACCAGGGTACAAGCTTGCGAAATGACGGTAACGTTCTTCGTCGTTCATGTTAAATATATAACCGATGCGGCGTTGCGACGCCACTAAGGCCCTGTGCATCATGATTAAAAAATAGCTCTCGAGCTTGGGAATCTTTTCAAAAAGTAACTGCTTATTATGTTCTGTAAGTAAAAGCAATTCAGACTCTTCAATGGCCTGTATATAGCAATTGGATGGTTGTTTATTTAGCAGGCTGTCCTGGTCAGCTATCCACCAATTCTCCAATCCAAACTGCAGGATCTGCTCATTCAGTTTATTATTGACGATGTAAAGGCGCAGGCAACCCTTCAGCACAAAGTAATTGCCTTTACAATGCTTTCCCGGCTCCAATAGGAACTGCTTCTTTTTGAGTTTGATGAGCTCAAGGCTATCGCAAAGCAATTGCTCTTCGTGCTCGGTTAGTTGCACGTATCTTTTAATATGGGCTAAGAGCTGCGGATACATTGGATGCAAAATAGATGATAAATGTGAATTATTCTAATTTCCTAAATACGTAAACTATCCCTAATTACTGTTTTGCAAGAAGCACTGACAGTAGATTTCCCCTTAAAGAAGCTACCGTGTACCCACATCTTTAAAAACACGTCAGTTTCTACCCCTTATTAATGTCGGTGATATTAGCAATGTCATTGCATTCCCCTTTTAAGAAGAAAACTACTGTTAGTGCAATTTGCAAAAACGTTCACAAGGGGTAAGTTTTATGCCGATCAGACTTGTGGGTACATGGTAGCTTTAAGAAGGAAAAGGTAGAAACAATGCTAATATCACTTCCATTAATAATTGGGGTATAATGATGCACTACTTCAACCACACAAAATACTTTTCAATGCTAATTCCTGCTGACATAGGGTTGTCACTCGCCCGCAGTTTCTTTGCTTATAAATCATCAACACACAAACACCAATGGAAAACCAACAAGCAATTGAAACCACAGTTCAGATTATCACTCCTGAAGAATTTCTGGAGCAATGGCTAGGCCATCGCCGCCTTACCAAAAGGCTGATAGAGATTTTCCCGGAAGACCAGCTTTTTAACCACACCATTGGCGGTATGCGCCCTTTTGCAGATATGGCTAAAGAAGTGTTAGGCATAGCAGGCATCGGCATTAAAGCTTTAATCACCGGCGACTGGCAGTTTACACCAGAACTTGATTACCGCCAGGGCCGCTCTCCAATTAAAACCAAAGCAGAACTACTGCGCGTATGGGATGAAGTTACCGAAGACATACTGGCTTCCTGGCCGCAGATAACCCCAGAGCAGTTTCATGAAAAGGTAATAGCCTTTGGCATGTACGAAGCGCCAATCTATAACATGATTTTGTATTGGATTGATAATGAAATCCATCATCGCGGGCAAGGGTATGTTTACCTGCGTTCACTGGGCATTGAGCCACCTGCATTTTGGGAGCGCAGTTAGACCCCACCTAAATCCTCCCCGGTAGGGAGGGCTTAAAAAAACAAGCGTAGTCAAACTAAAGTCTCCCCTACCGGGGGAGATTTAGAGGGGGCTTAATCAGCATCGTGTAATTAATCTTCCTTGCCATCTGCAACTATATAATAAAGCGTAGTTTTGCGTTAATAATATAGTTAACACAAACAGCATGAGCAAGTTTACTATACCCGATAGAGTACTTTACGTATGTACAGGCAGTAAATGCGCCAAACGGGGTGGGAAAAGCCTTTATAAACTGGCAAAATCATTCGCTAAGTATCATGAAGGTAAAGAGGAGATTGAGGTATTAAGGATAGAATGCACAGACCGGTGTGATTATGCACCGGTCTGCACTATACAACCAGGTAATATCTGGTTAAAAGAATATTCGGAGAAGGATGTACTCAAGCTTTTAAAATCGCTTGATAAATCTCCTGATACTATTTAAGCTTCGCTATCGTATCTGATATCGCCAACGTGCTTATCAATTTGCCAGCGGCCAGTACCTTCTTCGCCAATAACTTCAAATAATTCAAGGGCGCGGCGTGCTTTATACTCTTCTTCGCGTTGCTCTTTCAAGAACCAGTTTAAGAATTCCATCGTAACATAATCCTGCTCTTTGTGGCAAAGGGCTGCAATGTTTTTGATAGAATGGGTTACACTGATCTCCTGGTCCAAGGCATCTTCAAATACTTCACGGAATGAGTTGTATTCGATTTTGATACCGCTTACATCCGGAGAAATGGCCGTAGCGCCCATATCCAATACGTATTTAAAAAATTTAAGCTGATGCTGTCTTTCTTCTTCGGCTTGTTTAAAAAAGTATACGGATGAGCCGTCGAATCCATTCCTGTCGCACCATGAAGCCATGGCAAGGTATATAGCTGATGATTGTGCTTCTTTACGTATCTGTTGGTTTAAAATGGTCTCCATTTCTGTAGAAACGAGGCATTTTATGCGCATTATATCTTTCATATCAATTTCGATTTAAGGTTAAATCAAGGTATCTATAGCAATTATAATGCTATAAACTGATATGCGTATATATAAATACTAATATGAAATGAGTCTTAATACGCTTAAGCAGCCCAGCGGAACAATCTTTCGTGCAAAATATGATTAAGCTCCAGCATAGTAAAGGTACCCTGTAGCAGCTCTTTCAAAGCAATAATTTCTAAGTGGGTGAGGATATAAGTATGATCGCATGCGCAAATGAAAACGATTTCCATATCGGCGCTGCGTTTGGGGTTAAGCAAAAGTGCTTCTACATCAATATGATATACAGCTTTGCGTAGTTTGTGCAGGCAACGGTAATCGAAGCGGTTAAGCTTACCGGCAAAGTCAATATACCAGCAATTATCTTTATCGCACTGGTAAACGGCACCCGAAGCAGTTTTAAATACTTCGTTTATGCTTGTAGTGGTAGTAAGGGTATCTATCGCTTGCATTAATTATCTGTTGCAATGCGAAAATGAACATTATTTATAATTAATCCAAATAAACAGGAAAATTATTTTTCAACTATTGTCGGCTTTAATATACACGCAGCCAACGTTCAAGCGGGATACGCTTGAACGCAAACGCGGTAATTTACAAACTCATTGCTTGTTAAACGCTCTCAACTGCTGCGGCAGCTTTAGCAGTGTCATTAGCCTGTACTAATGCAGTTTTATCGATCTTAATTTTTTGAGCTATTCTTTTAGCTACTTTTTTTGATTCTTTTGCGATGGCTTTATTCAGGCTTTCAACATCCTGGCCTAATTTACCGGCAGCTACTTTCAGTTCGGCAGCTACAACAATCTGGATATCTTTTTGAGCATTTTTGCGGGCAGTTTTAACGAGAGATTTCAGCTTAGATTTTTTCATGAGTATATTTTGAGATTTGTGCAAAAATAGGTTATCGTAAAGTTAATACAATATTATCATTATGTTAACAACCGTTGTCGTAATTAACATTAATACGTATTTACCTCTACTCTCATTTACAATAACTTAAACATTTGTTATTGATATACAAATGCAACCTTGTGTATATTACATCAGTTTTAACGGCATCTCCATTAACCCCTAATAATGCCGCTAACAAAACGTATGAAACGCAGAGATTTTGTAAGAAACACTACCCTAACCGCTTTAGGCGCAACAATCATTAGCCCGCTGGCTGCTTTGGCCGAAGGCGGTGTTACCCATTTAAAGAGCGATGATTTAACCCATCAGGATAAAATAAACGATGATTACGCCCTGCATTTTATGGCCATAGGCGACTGGGGCCGCAACGGCGAATACGACCAGGCAGAAGTTGCCAAACAAATGGGCCTGTGGGGAGCAGCACACACTAATGATTTTGTAATATCTGTAGGTGATAATTTTTATCCCAAAGGTGTTATCAGCGAGCAAGACCCGCTTTGGCATTACTCGTTCGAGAATATTTATACGGCCCATTCCCTGCAATGCGATTGGTTTTCGATACTGGGTAACCACGATTACCTGACAGACCCGGATGCACAGATCCGCTACAGCAAAATAAGCCGCCGCTGGAACATGCCTGCACGTTATTATACCAAGCAGGTATCATTAGGCAAGGATAAAGGCAAAGCGATGTTTATTATGATTGACACCGACCCGATGCTACATGAAGCACTGCAGCCACAGGTAGATACACAGATGGCTTGGTTAAAGGACACTTTAAAGAATGCCTCAGCTGATGTAAAGTGGAAAATAATTGTTGGCCATCACCCCTACTACACCGTTGGCCCGCGTATTAAAAACTATGATACGTTAACTGTACGCAAAGTATTGGCCGATGTTTTTGAGCAGTACAAGGTAGATGTTTACCTCTCTGGCCACGACCATTCCCTGCAACACCTCAAACCCGAAGGATATACTCACCAGTTTATATCCGGTGCAGGTTCTGAGTTGACAGATGTTCATACCGGTATCCCATACAGTAAATTTGAAGCTTCGCAACATGGCTTTATGTATTTTGCTGTTGATGCTAACCGTTTTAATGTAAAAGCTATTAATAAAGAAGGCGCAGTTATTTATCAAACCGAACTGACTAAGTAAACTACTGTAAATTAGATATTTCGAATCCTCCGGGTCATCAGTCCGGGGAATTTACTTGTTTAAGACACACCCTAATCCATTTACGAACATCTTTTTTTCTTAAACGGGATACTTTTCAAATCAAAAAATTGTTTTTATTCGTACAACGGTACACCTTAAAATAATTTAAACCAATGAAGTTTTTAAAAACCAACCTACTATTTGTATTAGCCGCCTCATTAGCATTTACCTTGCCTGCCTGTAAAGCAAAAAAAGCAGTAGTTAAACAAGAACCTGCCACCGATACAGTAAAAACAGCACCTGCACCTGTTACACCGGCCCCGGCACCAGCGCCTGCGCCAGAAAAACAGGAACCGGCACCAGCACCCGAAAAACAGGATTTCCATTTTCCTAACGTTCAGTTCGAGCTTAATTCGGCTGTGCTAAAAACAGACTCATATCAAACACTCGACCTGGTTGCCGGCTCAATGAAAGCAGCCCCGACCACCAAATTAATTTTAAGCGGCAATTCATCTGCCGAAGGTTCTGCCGAGCACAACATGTCGTTATCTTTAGATCGTGCTAACTCTGTTAAAGCCTACCTTGTAAATGCAGGCGTAAATGGCAACAACTTAACCGCCAAAGGCTTCGGCGAAAGCAAACCGATAGCCGACAATACAACCGAAGAAGGCCGCGCATTAAACCGCCGTGTTGAGATAAAGGTTATTCAGTAAATTAATAATATATAACAGAAAAGGCCTTCAGTAAATACTGAGGCCTTTTCTGTTATAAGCCTAATCGCTGTTCGAAGTCTCTGACTTCGAACTACTATGCCCTTAGTCATCAGACTACAGTCTATGCACGATAGGCTGAAGACTATCTACATACCCGTTCGAAGTCAGAGACTTCGAACAACGCGTTTTTGAATTAGTTACAGCGTATACATACCACCGTCGGCTACCAACTCGGCACCCAGTACAAAGGTCGAATCATCTGACGCAAAAAATAATGCTATTTTAGCGATCTCATCTGCACGGCCAAACCTGCCAATCGGGATCTGGCTTAAGATCCCTTGACCCATTTGATCTAATTGCTCATTGCTGATGTTCAATTTTTCGGCAGTGTGCAATGGCGTAACAACCGGACCGGGACTGATGGCATTAACCCTGATGCGGCGTGGCAATAACTCGGCAGAAAGATTACGGATCAACGATAACAATGCTGCCTTACTTGCTGCATAAACACTTGCGCCGGCCATACCAATGTGTGCGTTGATAGAGGTGTTGAAGATGATAGAACCACCATCATTTACCAACGGTAATAATTGTTGCAGAGTAAAGTAAGCGCCTTTAAAGTTTACGTTCATAATCTCGTCGAACATCTCTTCGGTCATGCCCTCAACAGAATTAAATTTACCTAAACCAGCGTTGATAAATATAATATCGATGTTAGGGGTAATTGCTTTCACCTGCTCTTGTATTTGTTTTACCTGCGCCATATCACCTGCATCAGATACTATACCGTAAGCGTTATCACCCAGTTGGGCAACTGCCTCATCTATCGATTTTTGGTTACGGCCGGTGATAATCACTTTGGCTCCTTCGGCTATAAATTCTTGTGCTGTAGCGAACCCAATACCGCTGTTTCCGCCTGTTATAATTGCTGTTTTACCAGTTAACTTTTTCATATCTTTATGTTTGATACCTCAAAGTGACGCATAATTTGATACCCCCACAATAAGGCACTTTTTAGTGCGAAACGTACTTTTTGGTAGGTTATGGGCCCATTTTATTTAAAGGGATACAGCCATTTTTATTATGACAGAAAAAAGACATCAAAACTATCGCTGCGCAATGGAAGCCTCCTTAAGCGTAATTAGCGGCAAGTGGAAAATGACCATTTTACAGAAATTACTGGCCGGCCCTATCCGCTATTCCGACATCAAACACAACATACCCGACATTACCGAAAAGATGCTCACCCAGCAGCTCCGCGAGCTGGAAGAGGACGGTATTGTAAAACGCAAAGTATACCCCGTAGTACCACCCAAAGTAGAATATTCATTCACCGAACTTGGCCAGGGATTGACTGCCATATTTCAATCCCTCGAAGTTTGGGGTGCGCAGTTTTTAACTGATGCCAGTGGAAACCCGGTTAACTCCGATAGCAGTTGTTATGTGGCGAAGAGTGAAGCCGTGGTTGGGGTTGATGGGAAACTGGAGCAGATTACACGATAGATTATAATTAATCCTAAATAATTTGTCTGTAATACTTGCATAAACAAAAAGTATTGATAATTTTATTTCGAAACTAACCTTTTCATTATCATGGATATACCAGCATTGCCGACAGACAATCTATATAAGTTTCTTTTCGTTTTCGGCATAACAATGGTCATATTTTCACAATACTTATCAATTAAAAACAATTCTGATTATGCTAATAAAAGTTATAGTACAGATAGTACTTTAACCAAACTGGAAATATATTCGCCCATTCCAAAATTCAATAGGGACTCAGTTTACAAAAGCCTTAGCACTAATACTACCTTAACAAAGCAAGACACAGTTTCACATCCCAACGAATACTATTCGGATAAAAATCGCGCTATAAATAAATCAATATCTAAAACATTTTTACTTAAATATACGAAAAAGCGTGAATCTTACAATTCTACATACACATGTACACTGGGCGAATTTTATTTTTTAAAAGGATTGGAAGAAATAAACCAAAAATTTCATTTAACTGTAATTAAGGTTCTAAATGATTATAAAAATAAAAACGACTTCGATACCGCCCGTGTCAACAAACTTTTATCATCATTAGCCGACACAACCATTCGCCTTACAAAATTGTATGTGAGTGATACAACCTATATAAAACAAATAATAAAAGATGTAAATAATAATACCAGACTACGCAGTAGTATTGTTACTAAACTCACTAACGATGTCAGTTACTTTAGAGAAATTAACAATATAAATGTGTTTTTAAGAATTGCAGGAATTATTGCATTTATTTCAGGCGGAATATTATGGTATATTTTCACACAAAGGCCTCAGGATAAACTCTTGAGATACCAATATATAACAGCAAAACTGGATCTTACAGCTAAAAGAGATTTGCAGAAACCCGACGATAAAAATTTGAACAATTAAGATACTTTACTAAAATTCATAAAGGAATTTTAATTTAACGCAGTTGTACCACCCCATCATTCTCCCTCCCTCTTTTATCACCTTCCCGCAATATTTCTTTTCGCCTGAGTTTAATAATTTTCATACCATTGAAAATCAGCATTTTATAAATACTAAAACTTTAAATGCGGAGTTTGGTTATTATTCATTAAGATATTTATGTTATATCTTTAAAAAAACAAATACTGATATTTATGAAGTTTCCAATTATTATACCAGCTCTATTAGTAGTAGCAGGTTTAGCAACAAGCTGCGTAAGCAACAAAAAATACAAAGAACTTAACGATAATTACACCCAATTGCAAAATAGTACCCGCGACCTGAGCGTGAAGTACCAAACCAGCGAGCAGGGACTTGCCGTTGCCAATAACCGTATCAAGAGCTTAGAAGAGCAAATTTCTTCAGAAAAAGCAAACACAATTGCCTTACAGGATGCCCTTAATAAGTGTTTAAACTCGAGCAGCCAGGGTAATGTAAATATCTCTAAACTGGTTGATGAGATTAATAGCTCTAACAAATACATCCAGCAATTGGTTAACACTAAAAACAAAAGTGATTCACTTAACATGGTGTTAACTAATAACCTAACCCGCTCATTGAGCCAAACCGAGGTTAAAGATGTTGATGTACAAGTGTTAAAAGGCGTGGTTTATATTTCGCTTGCTGATAACATGCTATACAAATCTGGCAGTTATGAAATATCTGATAAAGCAGGTGCAACATTAGCTAAGATCGCTAAAATTATTACCGACTATAACGGTTACGATGTACTGATTGAAGGTAATACCGATAACCTGCCTATCTCTCAGAAAAACATCCGTAACAACTGGGATTTAAGTACGCTAAGAGCATCATCAGTAGTAATGGCGTTACAAAACACCTACAATGTTGATCCTAAACGTTTAACAGCAGGTGGCCGTGGTGAGTACAACCCAATTGCTGATAACAATACCCCAGACGGTAAAGCTAAAAACAGACGCACCCAAATTATCATCACCCCTAAACTGGATCAGTTTATGGACCTGATTGGTAAAGCACCTGAAAAACAGAACCCAGCGCCTACAAAGCAATAATATTAATAGCTTAGCTATGCAAAAGGCCTTCCGTATGGAAGGCCTTTTTTGTTCATACTTATCCTCACCCGTCATGCTGAACTTGTTTCAGCACCCCACGCTCTAAGCGAATATGCAAAGTTTGCTACCTGTCCTGTGGGGTGCCGA
>CAHJXH010000059.1 GCA_903644075.1 Sphingobacteriaceae bacterium
TGAATAGTGTTAGATAATTGGGGATGTGACTTTCAGATTAGATAGCGGCCCCCTAACCCCCTAAAGGGGGAAAAGAAGTTCGTCTTGCTTCCTTGCTCTTGATTCTTACTTCTTTTACTCCCCCTTTAGGGGGTTGGGGGGCATCGGCTTTCGGCATAAACATTAAACCCGCAAAATAGATCAGCATAAAAGTAGCGCTGATGAAATTCATGCGCATGGCATTTTTAAAGTTAGCGTTGGCGGTTGATCTACCAACCAGGTAAAACCAGTAATTGAAATAGAGAAATACAGGTAGCGAGCAGATCAAAAAACTGTAGAACGGCTTTAATGATACCGGCTGCCAGTAAATAAACGTTAGGATAATGGCGCTTGCAAACAATGTTCCCGAAAAGATAAACGAACCTTTATAACCTAACAATATGCTAATGGTACGGTCGCCGCGGCGGCTGTCTTCTTCGTGCTGGTAAACCTGGGTTAATGGGTACGATGCTCCTATTAAGCAAGAACATATTGCCCCTGCAATAATAAAGCTACCATCCCAATGCCTGAATAAACTTTGCCCGGATAGTGCCGAAAAGGTAGTCCAGTAAATAAAACAGCCCTGAAAAATAAAGACCGTTAAAAAGCTAATGATGGGAAAACGCTTTAAGCGGGTTGAGGGGTGACTATACATTTTAGACATGATGCCATACAGCAATACCGCACAGGCAAACTGCCAGCTTACGATGAAACCTAGTCCGAAAGCCAGTACTTCTAACAGTATCGAAAAATAATAAAGGCTCAAATCTACTTCGGGCGGCTTTTCTAGCAGGCCGATGCTGTCTTCGTCTTTATCAAAATAGCTATTATAACCGTTGCTTGCGGGGAAAGCGAGCAGATGCCAAACGATGAAGATGATGATAGCCTTCAGCAAATCTACCTGCGGGGCCTGGCTGTATGCGAAGCAAAACACCGGCAGCAGGAAAATCGAAAACACAAAGCGCAGGTGCGCAATGGCCGATTTTGTGGGTAGTAAATGTTTCAGCACCATTAAACTAAAGTAGCCATATTAAGGTCAATAAATTTATTAAGTTTGGCTGCACCGGTTCAATTTAAACTAAAAACCCATACAACGTTTCACCGTTTGCAACGTAATTACAATAGATACGTTGCAAAACACACAAAAGACTACATGAAAAGATTTTTTTTATTCATCGCCCTGCTCACCATTACAAACGCCTTTGCACAGATTAAACAAACGGTAACCAAATCAACCGTTACTTACGAGATTAAAAACATGGGCATTGGCACCCATGGTAGCTTTAGCGGCTTAACTGCCGATATTAAATTCGACGCTCAAAACCTGGCTACCAGCAGCATCGAAGCCAATATTGAAACCGCTACGCTAAATTCTGACAATGAGATGCGTGATAAACACCTGAAAAGCGAAGATTATTTCGACATCGCCAAGTACCCAAAAATCACCATGAAATCTGTTTCATTTAAACATAAGAGCGGCGGCAACTATACCGGCGTTTTTAACGTAACTATTAAAGACAAAACAAAAACCGTTGAAGTGCCTTTTACTTATACAGAGAGTGGAAGCACGGCATCGTTTAAAGGTAATTTTACCATAAACCGTCAGGATTTTGGTGTTGGGGGCAGTAGTATGGTGCTCGCTAAAGACGCCACAATTACGGTGGAGGTAGAAACCACAAAATAAATAAACTCGAAAAAATAAATGGGCAGTTGCATAAGCGCTTTAGGCACAGCAAATCCGGAGCATAAAATTCCGCAGGAAAATATATTCCGTTTTATGGCCAACGCCTTCGCGCTTGATGATACCAACCGCGCCCGTTTAAAAAGCATATACGATCATGCAGGCATCAGTCAGCGTTACTCAGTAATCCCCGATTTTGGTTTTGCCGATAGTGATGACTTTACCTTCTTTGAGCGGAACACTACTTTAGAGCCTTTTATCTCTACCCAAAAACGATTACAGCTTTACCAGCAAAAAGCGGCTGACGTTGCAGCAGATGCGGTTAGGTCTTGCTTAAAAGATTTGGGCGAAGGGATTTATAAAGAGATCACCCACCTTATTACCGTAAGCTGCACAGGCATGTACGCGCCGGGTTTAGATATTGACCTGGTTGAACAGCTTGGCCTTAACCGCAATACCGAGCGTACCTGCATTAACTTTATGGGCTGCTACGGCGCCGTAAACGGGTTAAAAACTGCCGATTACATCTGCCGTTCAAACCCACAAGCCAAAGTATTGGTAGTAAGTGTTGAGCTTTGTACGCTGCACTTTCAAAAAGAAAACACGCTGGATAACTGGGTGGCAAACTCATTATTTTCAGACGGCGCTGCCGCAGCGCTTATTACTAACGGCCCCCTGACCTCCGGCACCCCGTTTATCGAACTCGAAAGTTTCTACACCGAATTTTTACCCGAAGCCCGCGACGAGATGGGGTGGTACGTAGGCAATACCGGTTTCGAAATGCGGCTGACTTCGAAAGTATCCCGACAGATTAAAAAATACATTAAGCCTATTACCAATAACCTGCTGGCGCATGCCGGTTTGGATTATAGCCAGATTAGCGCTTACGCCATCCATCCCGGAGGAAAAAAGATTCTGGAAGCAGTAGAAGACGCATTGGACCTTCCCGAAGAAAGCAACGCTGTGGCTTACGAAGTTTTGCAGCAATATGGCAACATGTCATCAGCCACTATATTATTTGTGTTGGATAAAATGCTGAAAGCCGGTAAACTGATTGATCAGCGTATCCTGAGTTTCGCCTTTGGCCCAGGCTTAACGGTTGAGGGCATGGTATTGCAAATGCACTAATCGCCCATGAACGATGTAATCATTATCGGCGGCGGACTGGCGGGTTTATTCAATGCTATTCTTTTAAATCGCGCCGGTTTACGCGTTACCCTCATCGAAAGAAAAACTTATCCCTTTCACCGCGTTTGCGGCGAATATATCAGCAACGAAGTATTACCTTTTTTAGACGCTCTGGATATCGATGTGCATCAACTTGGTGCATCAAGCATTAACAGGTTGCAGGTTACGGCAGTATCGGGCACTAAACTCAATCAGCAATTAGATTTGGGCGGCTTCGGATTAAGCCGATATATACTCGACAATTACCTTTATCAAAAAGCCGCAGCCGAGGGTGTTAATTTTTTATTGGGGACCCGGGTGGAGGATGTACAGTTCATCAACAATCAGTTCGAAGTAACTATCCCAAACCAAACATTAACTGCACCATTGGTTATTGGTTCTTTTGGCAAGCGCTCAAACCTCGATCAAAAATTAAAACGCAGGTTCTTTTATCGCCGCAGCCCGTACCTGGCGGTTAAGTTTCATGTTCGGGTTGATTTTCCGGATGATCTCATCCAGCTTAATAATTATCACAACGGTTACTGTGGCATCAGTAAAATAGAGGGCGATAAACACTGCATGTGTTATCTCGCCCATCGCGATGATTTGCGTAAATATGGCAACCTGCAAGGCCTGGAAGAAAACGTAATCCTGAAAAATCCTTACCTCAAAGAAATTTTCGACAATGCCGAATTTTTGTTGGATAAACCCGAGGTGATTAACGAAATCTCTTTCGAAAAAAAAGAACCGGTTGATAACCACATCCTCATGAGTGGCGATACCGCCGGGATGATAGCCCCGCTTTGCGGCAACGGCATGACAATGGCTATTCATTCGGCCAAAATACTATCCGGTATTATAGCCAGGCATTATAAGGCTGATACATTTAATCCGGCCAAGCGAGCCATTATCGAACAGGAATATACTACGGAGTGGAATGAGCAGTTTGCAAAACGCTTATGGACAGGCCGGCAATTGCAGAAACTTTTCGGCAATAACAGTACTACGGCGCTAACCTTAAATATACTTAACGGCATCCCTCCCCTAACCCGTTACTTAATCGGTAAAACACACGGCAAACCTTTTGCTTAACCCCTGCTTATATTATTATGATTGATTTATCTACACGTTCGGTAACGGCCGAAATTATGGACGATTTTGATTTGCCTTCGGCAGAGATTGACCCGGTTTTGGATGGCCTGGGTAAAATGAACGCACTTTTCGGCGGGCATAAATCACTCATTAAAGCGCTGAAATTATTCCCGGTTAAAAACGGTAATATCATTAGCGACTGGGGTTGCGGCGGTGGCGATGCTTTGATAGCTATTGCTAACTGGGCACAAAAACATAACATAAATTTAAAACTGAACGGTGTAGATGCTGCACCTGCGGCTATTAACTTTGCCCGTCAGCAATCCAGAGCATATACTCACATCAGCTATGTAAAGGCTGATGTATTGCTGGACGATTTTGAGCCGAATAGCGTTGATATTATCTTATCAAGTTTATTCACCCACCACTTTGCGGATGAGGAATGGATTGTACTGATAGGCCAGATGAATGATACCGCCCGCCGTGGTGTTATTATAACCGATTTGCACCGACACTGGGTATTATATTATGCCGTGAAGCTGATTACTCGGTTGTTCACCACTAATAAAATGGCGCAAAATGATGGTCCGCTTTCGGTGCAGCGCAGCTTTAAAAAGCACGAATTAATGGCTTTACTGGCCAAAGCTGGTATCACAAATTATAAATTACAATGGATGTGGGCCTTCAGATGGCAAATCGTGATTTATAAAACTTAAATTTATAGCATGAAACTACGTGTACTCATATTACTCAATGCTTCGGCGGTAGCCATTACCATATCATGTGTTAATTATTACTTCCGCCATAATTGGTACGATCTGAGTATAACATTTGGCGTAAGCTTCGTAACCAGTTTCGTAGTTTTTTATTACCTCATTGAGAAATACGTTTATTCTAAGATCAAGCTCATTTATAAGCTGATCCACAACCTCAAACTAGGCCGCGACCTGCGCGATGCCCTGGGCGAAAACATGAGCGCCGACCCGATTAATGATGTGGAGAAAGAAGTAAAAGAATGGGCAAGGGAAAAGAAAAGCGAGATTGAGATTCTCCGTAACCAGGAAAAATTCAGACGCGAATTCCTGTCCAACATCTCCCATGAGTTTAAAACACCGCTATTTGCTATACAAGGTTATATCGATGCCATTACTGATGATGATTTTGATGATACCGATATGGCACGCCAGTTTCTCCGCAAGGCTTCGCGTAATGTGGAACGATTAACTTATTTGATTAAAGACCTCGATGAAATTTCTAAATTAGAATCCGGCGAGATGCCGATCAATTATACCAAATTCAAGATTAACGACCTGATTAAGGAAGTTTTTGAAACCGTTGAACTGAAAGCACAAAAGCATAACAGCAAAATGGTTTTCAAGCAAAAATATGACGATCCGATTTTAGTAATGGCAGATCGTGATAAGATAAGTCAGGTATTGGTCAATTTAATGGATAACTCCTTTAAGTACGGCCGCGAAAATGGCACCACGTCTGTAAGTTTATTTGAACTGCACGACCAGGTTTTGGTTGAAGTTACTGATGACGGCAATGGAATTGAGGAAAAATATTTACCTCGCCTGTTCGAGCGCTTTTTCCGCACAGATTCGAGCCGCTCGCGCGATATAGGCGGTTCGGGATTAGGCCTGGCCATTGTAAAACATATTATTGAGGCACACGAACAAACCATTAATGTGCGCAGCACCGAAGGCATAGGTTCTACATTTGGCTTTACCCTTAAAAAGGTGAAACAACAGATACCTTTTCCGGGAATACCCACGTTAAAGAGTTAACATTAAATTAACATTCGAGAGCTTACCTTTGCTAAAATTTTTAATATGTCATTAAACAGTATATTCCAATACTTTGTACCGAAAGACAAGAAAGTATTTTTCCCGTTATTTGAACAGGCAGCAAGCAATGTGGTAGCAATGGCTACAATACTGGTTGAGGCTGTGAACAATAACAATAGCGCAACCCGCGAAGAGCTGTTTAAACAAATTGACAAATTAGAGAACAAAGGCGATGATATTACCCACCAGGTTTACCTGGAACTGGGCAAAAATTTCATTACGCCTTTTGATCGTGAAGATATCCACGCACTGGCATCAGCAATTGATGACGTAGCTGATAACATCCAGGGATCAGCCAACCGCATGCTGTTGTATCATGTTGATGAAATTACAGAACCGATCCGCAAGCTATCAGACCTAATACTGCAAGCCAGCATCGATCTGGAAAAAGCAGTACGCGAGCTCAAAGACCTGCGTAATGTACGCGCCATCGCCGATTCATGTATCCGCATTAACAGTATCGAAAACCAGGCCGATTATGTATTCGACCGCGCTGTTGCCGATCTGTTCCTATACGAAAAAGACGCTTTAAAAGTGATAAAACATAAAGAGATACTGGCTGCTTTGGAAACAGCTACCGATATGTGCGAGGATGCAGCCAATGTTATGGAATCTATCTTAGTTAAAAACGCATAACCACATACCACCAAAATACATGGTTACTACACTACTCGTTGCGGTAATTTGCCTGGCACTGGCATTCGATTTTATCAACGGATTTCACGATGCGGCAAACTCTATTGCAACCATTGTATCAACAAAGGTTTTAACACCTTTCCAGGCCGTGTTATGGGCAGCAGCCTTTAACTTCCTGGCCTTCTTCTTAATTAAAGACCATAAAGTAGCTAATACCATTGCTAAAACTGTACCAGAGCATTTTATTACTATCCATGTTATTTTGGCCGGTTTAATTGCCGCCGTCACCTGGAACTTAATTACCTGGTGGTTCGGTATCCCATCCAGCTCTTCACATACGCTTATAGGTGGTTTTGCCGGCGCTGGTATGACAAATGCTCTTTATCTGCATGTTAACCCTATCGAGGCGGTAAACCTCGGGCCTACGCTGCAAATTATGGCCTTCATATTCCTGGCCCCAATTATCGGGTTAGTCATCGGTGTAGTTATCAATATTTTTATACTCCATATTTGCAAAAACGCCAAGCCATCCACAGCCGAGCGTTGGTTTAAACGCCTGCAATTGGTATCATCGGGCGCATTAAGCTTTGCACACGGTGGTAATGATGCGCAAAAGGTAATGGGTATTATCTACGTGGCTTTAGTGTCGCAAAAAGTTATTACCAATGGTGCACATATGCCAGAGTGGATTCCGCTTGCTTGTTATAGCGCCATTGCTTTAGGCACCATGTCTGGCGGTTGGAAAATTGTTAAAACCATGGGCACCAAAATTACCAAGGTTACTCCTTTAGAGGGCGTAAGCGCCGAGACAGCTGGTGCCATTACCCTGTTTGTTACCGAGCGTTTAGGTATCCCAGTATCAACCACGCATACCATTACAGGTTCAATCATCGGTGTGGGTTTAACCAAACGAGCATCGGCCGTTAGATGGGGGGTTACCATTAACCTGGTATGGGCATGGGTAATTACCATCCCTATTTCGGCTGTTTTTGCTGCAATTGTTTATAGCATTATCCGCTTGTTTTAACCTGTATTAAAACAAGCCAAATTTTATTTGTTTCTTTAAGCTATGAAGAAAGGAATAGTTACTTTATTACTTGCAGCTGCGTGCCTGCCCCTTACCAGTTTTGATTATGCACCAAGCCATCATATAGCATCTGCAACAGGGTTACCGTTGCCTACCAATGCCGAAATTGTAAGCGGTTTAAAACAAGCTTTGGAGCAAGGCACAACCAAAAGCGCTACTCAACTCTCTGCACTTAACGGTTATTTTGGCAACGCCGCCATTAAAATATTAATGCCGCCCGAAGCACAAAAGGCAGAAAAAACGCTACGCAAACTAGGTTTAAACAAGGTTTGTGATGATGTAATACTTTCACTTAACCGCGCTGCCGAAGATGCTGCCAAACAAGCCACACCTATTTTTGTGGATGCCGTTAAACAAATGAGCGTACAGGATGCTGCCAATATATTAACCGGCAGTAATGATGCCGCTACACAATACTTTAAACGCACCACTACCACGGCATTAGCAGCACAATTTAAACCCGTTATTCATACAAGCCTGGGTAAAGTTGGCGCAACCAACCTTTATACCCAAATGGCTACCCAATACAACAAGATCCCGCTTACCTTCAGCAAATTAAACCCCGATCTGGATGATTATGTTACCCAGAAAGCTATCGAAGGTTTATTTTATCAGATCGCTTTAGAAGAGCTCAATATCCGCCAGAATTTAACAGCACGTACCACACCGTTGTTGCAGAAGGTGTTTGGGGCTTTGAATAAGAAATAGTTTGACTTCGAGAATTTGAAAAGCTATCAATCCCAGTTTGTCAATTGCGAGCGATAGCGTTGCAATCTCCTAACATACAGAGCGAATAAGCATTGGCGACGAGATTGCCACGTCGTTCCTCCTCGCAATGACAAAAAGTATATATACATAAAACAAGAAAGGCCGGTGCTACGCATCGGCCTTTCTTTACAAGCGAGTCTTGATTCCTGACTCTCGATTCTTGAATCCCTTATTTCTGCTTTGCAATCCAGGCATCAATCTTACTCTCCAGCACCGCCAAAGGCATTGAACCATCTTTTAAGATTTGGTTGTGGAATTCGGCTAAATCAAACTTGCTGCCTAATTCTTTCTCAGCTTTGGTGCGCAGTTCGCGGATTTTAAGGGCTCCGATCTTGTAGCCCAGCGCCTGACCAGGGATAGCCATGTAGCGCTCAATCTCAGCCGTTGCACCTTGCTCGTTAATGGCTTCGTTATCCATCATGTATTTAATAGCTTCTTCGCGGGTCATGCCTTTGGTGTGGATGGCAACATCAACAACCAAACGGATAGCGCGGTGAATTTCATCGCCCAGTGCGCCCATGTGCTGGTATGGATCAGTGTATAAGCCAAGCTCTTTACCTAACGATTCGCAATATAACGCCCAGCCTTCTACATAAGCATTATCGCCACCAAAGCGACGGAATTTAGGTAATGAAGTATTTTCCTGGGTTAAAGAAATCTGGTAATGGTGACCAGGGATAGCTTCATGCAAAAACAATGACTCCATACCCGAAGTGGTGTTAAATTTAGTAGCATCCAAAATCGGTACGTAAAATATACCCGGGCGGCTACCATCGGCACTACCTTGATTATATTCGGCACTGGCAGATGCGGCACGGAAAGCCTCGGTCTGGCGAATTTCGAAAGGTGTTTTAGGCACATGGTTAAACATCTTCTTCAGGTTTGGCTCCATGCGTTTGTGGATGTTTTCGAAAGCATCTAAAACCTGTTTAGGGTTTTTGTAAGGCATAAACTTAGGGTCGGTTTTCATGTATTCGAAAAACGCTTTTAAATCGCCCTTAAAGCCAACTTTAGTCTTAATGCTATCCATCTTGCCTCGCATGCGTTTAACCTCACTTAAGCCCAGCTGATAGATCTCCTCGGGAGTTTTATCTGTGGTGGTTTGCTGTTTCACTAAGTACTTGTACATACCAGCACCATCTTTCATAGCCGAATAGCCCGATGTGGTACGTGCATTTGGCAGGTAAGTAGTTTTCAGGTAATCGGCTAGGCCTTTGTAAGTTGGCACAATCTGGGTCATGATGGCTGTTTTATAAGCATCAGTCAGGCGCTTTTTATCGGCGTCTGAGAAACTTTTTGGCAGACTGTCAATTGGACCATAGAATAAGCTTTTTTCCGGAGATGCTACCACGAAGCTTTCCATTTGCGGGATTGTTTTTAGTACCAATACCTTAGGCAGTACATCGCCTGCTTTAATGCCTTTATCAAAGTTTGCTTTGGCAGTATCAGCCCAAACTTTAAATGCAGCTACTCTTTTCAACCAGTTATCATAATCCTTAACAGTTTTAAATGGCTGCGCCCCTGTACCAGAACCTAACTGACCGAAACTAAGCGGCAGCGAGTAAAACTGGTTCATGGGCAGGTATTCGAAATGATGATCGTACCCGGCAATGTTAATGCCCATTTCGTAATTGAAAATATCGTACGATAGCTGATCTTCTTCATTCAGATCTTCGCGCTTAAAGTTTTTAAGCTTGTTAAGGTAGCTGATATAAAAATCGTGCGACCGTTTAATAAACTCCGCAGAACCATCATTGGGTAATTGATCATTATAACGGTTATCGCCCGCAAAAGTAGCTTCCAGTGGGTAAAGCTTCAGGCGGTCTTCGTAATAGTCGTTAAACAGTTTGGCAATATCTTTATTACCCTCTGTTGGTGCAGATGTGCTTGCATCGGGTTTCTGTTTACAGGCCGTAAACAATGCTGCTACGCACAATAGCATATAAATTTTCTTCATCGTGTTGGTGTTGGGAGTTAATGCTTAAAAGTAGGCAATAAACCAATAGCGAACAAAGCCGGTATTATTTAAACTTTATAGTTACAGTTTCTGGTTCGCCGTTTATGTTATGTATCCATCCGGGCCCTTCTTTAATAAGGCGAATAGCTTCGGCATCAGGAAATTGGTTGTACCGCTTATTCGTACTTCAAGGTGTTCCGTTTTTTGAAAGCGGAACACTTTGGAACACCCGGAACACATTGGTGAAATGTTAAAAAATGCCTCTAATAACATCTAAAACCCGTTTTTGGCACTAAATTAAAAAATGACTTAAAAGTCCGGAACACCCTATTTTGAGTTATTAATTTTCACTGTTAATAGCAAATGATGGCATTTCGTTATTGAGGTTTAAAACTGACCAACGAATTATTTCGTAACCTTTTTAGTATTACACCCATTCCGACTACTATCAAAAAGATCAAATGGAAATAAAAGATCAGGAAGCTACACCTGAACAAAAAGCAGCTATTAAGAAGCTACACGATAAAGAAGTTAGACGCTCAAAAATAAGTGCCTACCTTATTGGAGCTATTATCTGTATAACTGCAACCTTCCTGATTCGCCTGAAATGGTTTAACTTTATCGGACCCTACCATCAAATGGCTGACAATATCCTGTTTGCAGGCGCCTGCAGCTTTGGATTATTGATAGTTTCCAGGATTATTCAAACCCAGATTGCCAAAGGTTCGCTGGAGAAAGGCTTAGTATACAATCTGATCCAGTTTATCCGGCTGCTTACTTTTATAGTGATCATTTTTATTTTCATTTCGTTTTTAAACGCCAATTGGTATACAGCGGCTGTTTCACTGGGCTTGATATCTTTGCTGCTCGGCTTTGCTTTACAAACCCCAATAGCATCGCTGATAGGCTGGTTTTATATCGTATTCAGAGGCCCTTTTAAAGTTGGAGACCGCGTTCAGGTCGGTAGTTTCAATGGCGACGTAGTCGAGATCAATTTTTTAGATACCACCTTGTGGGAATTTGCGGGTAATCTGATGAGCAGCGATCTGCCAAGCGGCAGGCTGATCCGGTTCCCGAATAGCCTGATCTTCCAGAACCAGGTTTATAATTATTCGTGGCAACAGGTTCCATTAGTATGGAATGAAGTTTCTTTCTACATCACTTTTAAGAGTGACCTGGATTGGGTTGAGCGGGCCGTGCGTATAGCGTGCTTACAACAGCTGAACACATTAACCAGGGAAAATGTAGAGGCCATGCGCGATCAGATCAACGAAATACTGGTGGAGGACATAGAAATCAAGGAATTTCCGTATGTGAACTTCAGATCCATCAAAATAATTGGGTAGAAGTATTGCTGATCTATATTGTGAACCCTAAGCAATCGTCGCAAACACGAAGTAAAATTGTCAAAGCTGTAATTGCGGCACTGTTAAAAGAGCCGGATAAAGTAACATTTGTTGCAGAAGGTAGTTAGTTGACAAACTTATACTTTAATACTTTTTTCCTGGCCGTACGGCCTTGGCGCATGTAAATGGACTTTCTCTCCACCCGTCATGCCGAATTTATTTCGGCAACCCACAGGACAGGTAAGCGATGCTAAGAATAACCCTGCATTGTCTCCACCCGTCATGCCGAATTTATTTCAACACCCCACAGGACAGGTATGCGATGTTAAATGTTAACCTTTATATTTAACTATGTTATTCAAACAGCCCTGCGTTTACATCATGTCCAACCAATACCGAACCACCTTTTATATCGGTGTAACAAGCGACCTAAGAACAAGAGTTTGGCAACATTTAAACAATGAAGGATCAGCTTTTGTAAAAAAGTATAGGCTATTTGATTTAGTTTACTATGAAGGTTTTGAAAGAATCACAGATGCGATAGACCGCGAAAAACAATTAAAGAACTGGCATCATGACTGGAAGGTTAATTTAATTCAATCTGTTAATCCTACCATGAAAGATTTGAAGACTGAAATTAACGCTGATTAGAATAGTTGGCGAGCTTAGCATGTGAGGTGCCGAAATAAATTCGGCATGACGGGCGCAGACATAGCTAACCAATAAATCTCAACGTATCCTAATGACTAAGCCACTTTAATAGACCGTTACTTCCGCCAAATAAAAATACTATCAAGCCAACAAAAACCATCAAAATAATAAATATAATAAATTCTCCAGAATTTTGTTTTGAGCGTTCATCAGGGGACATAGCCTCCTTCATTTGATGATATTCCTGTCTAATACGTCTTCTTCCATAAGATGTATTAGGGTTTGCAGGTCTTTTTGCCATATAGATAAGCTTAGAGAAATAAATATAATAAAATATTCAATTTCATCACAGGGGATTATCTCGGAATGTTCCAATTTGCAGATTTGCTACTTATGGCCAACACTTATCCTTTGACGATGCCAGCATGTCAGTGCGCGTTTGGAAGATGTAGAGCTTAGCATGTGGGTTGCCGAAATAAATTCGGCATGACGGGTGGAGAGTATTAGCGTATTCACCACAAAACAAAAAAAGCCCTTTGGAGAATCTCCAAAGGGCTTTAATATGATATTGAATACCGGGGGATTAGATCAATAACCTAACCGGCTCTTCTAATAATGATTTAAGGGTTAGTAAGAAAGCTGCTGCCGAAGCGCCATCAACCACGCGGTGATCGCTGCTTAGGGTTACTTTCATTACGTTACCTGGTACTACTGCACCGTTTTTAACAACAGGTACTTGTTGTATACCGCTAACCGCAAGGATAGCTGCATTTGGTGTGTTAATAATAGCAGTAAACTCGTCAACACCAAACATACCCAAGTTAGAGATGGTAAAGGTTGAACCTTCCATTTCAGCAGGCTGAAGTTTTTTGTCTTTTGCTTTTTTGGCAAATTCTTTTACTTCAACAGATAGGTGGCTTAAGGTTTTGCTATCGGCAAATTTAATAACCGGTACCAGCAGGCCTTCGTCAACCGCAACGGCTACGCCGATGCTTACATGCTCGTTGGTACGGATTTTATCGCCCAACCATGATGAGTTGATAGCCGGGTGTTGTTTTAAGGCAACAGCACAAGCTTTCAGCACGAAATCGTTGAATGATATTTTAACCGGGGCAACCTCGTTTATTTTACCACGAGCTGCAATTGCTGCATCCATATCGATTGACATGGTTACGTAGAAATGCGGTGCAGTAAACAAGCTTTCGGCCAAACGTTTACCAATTACTTTACGCATTTGCGTAACCGGTTTCTCGGTAAATTTCTCCTCGCCTAAAACGGTTGGTAAAGAGATTGGGGCGGCAGCTTTAGCAGCAGGGGCGGCACTTGCAGATTCTGCAGGGGCAGCAGCCGGTTTAGCTGATGGTGTATATTCTTCAACATCTTTCTTCACGATGCGGCCGCCTTCTGCGCTGCCTTTAACATCGTTTAAGTTGATGCCTTTATCTTTAGCTATTTTGCGGGCTAATGGAGATGCTTTAACACGGCTGTCATCTTCTGGTGAACCAGTAGCGTCAGACGGTGTGGCAGCTTCTTCTTTAGCAGCTACTGGAGCAGCATTAGGTGAAGCATCAGCAGTTGCAGCAGGAGCCGGTGCAGCATTACCTTGTTGTAATAACGGGGTAATGTCGGTACCTTCTTTACCTACAATAGCAATGATATCATTTACTTGCGCAGCTTCGCCTTCTTTAACACCAATGTAAAGTAAGGTTCCGGCTTCGTAACCCACAACTTCCATAGTAGCCTTATCGGTTGCTACATCAGCCAGTGAATCATCTGCCTTTACTTTGTCGCCAACTTTAAAGTTCCATTTTTCAATGGTACCTTCTGTCATGGTATCGCTTAAAAGCGGCATACGGATCACAGTTGCAGGGATGCTCGAAAGATCAACAGCCGGGGCTGCCGGTTTTGAAGTATCTGCAGATGGTTGCGGAGCAGGAGCAGCTTCGGTTGCTGCAGCAGGTGCAGGAGCCTCAGCATCAAGAGCGGTTTTATAATCCTCGCCCTCTTTACCTAAAACAGCGATAACCTGGTCTACAGGTACAGCACTGCCTTCCTGTACACCGATGTATAATAAAGTACCATCCTGGTATGATTCAAAATCCATGGTGGCTTTATCAGTTTCAATCTCGGCTAATACATCGCCCGATTTAACTTTATCGCCAACTTTTTTATGCCACTTTGCAACAACACCTTCGGTCATGGTGTCGCTCATTTTAGGCATCTTTACTACTTCGGCCATAGTTTATAGATAAATATTTTGTTTAGATAAATTTAGTCTTTGATGTAAGGATAATCTTTCTGTACGTATACATCGGTATACAATTCAGAAGCATCCGGCCAAGGTGATTCTTCAGCAAACTGAACTGCCTCATCAACCTGTCCTTTAATTTTAGCTTCGATTTCCTCAAACCATTTATCGTCAGCATATTTATTAGCTTCGATAGCTTGCTTAACGATTTCGATCGGGTCTTTCGCTTTGTAGCTTTCAACCTCTTCCTTGGTACGATATTTTTGAGGATCACTCATTGAGTGGCCTTTGTAGCGGTAAGTACGCATTTCCAAAAAGGTTGGTCCTTCGCCGGCACGTGCACGGTCAACAGCTTCGTTCATCGCATTGTGAACAGCAACCGGGTCCATACCATCAACAGCTGACGATGGGATACCATAAGGGATACCCAATTTATAAATATCAGTTTCGATAGTGCTACGCGCTACAGAAGTACCCATTGCGTAACCATTGTTTTCGCAAACAAAAATTACAGGTAGTTTCCACAATGCAGCCATATTGAAGGTTTCATTTAATGCCCCCTGGCGTACAGCACCATCACCCATATAGGTAACACATACTGCATCAGTACCTGCATACTGCTCGGCAAAAGCAATACCTGCACCCAAAGGGATCTGGCCACCAACGATACCATGGCCGCCAAAGAATTTGTTTTCTTTGTCGAACATGTGCATTGAACCGCCTTTGCCTCTTGAGCAACCGGTTATTTTACCATACATCTCGGCCATTACAGCGTTTGGATGTGTACCTTTTGCAATAGCATGTGCGTGATCGCGGTATGCGGTTATCAAACTATCTTCGTGTTTAAGTACCGACATAGCACCAGCAAGCACTGCTTCCTGGCCTATATATAAGTGACAAAAACCTCTGATCTTTTGCTGTCCGTATAGTTGTCCGGTTTTTTCTTCGAACTTGCGCATCAGCAGCATTGACTCGTACCAATATAGGTAGGTGTCCTTAGTTATTTCGATTGAACTCATCTGTTAAACGATCCGTTTCTTTTTAGAGAAAGCGCAAATCTAATTATATCTGTTAAAAAAAGGAAACTACAACACATTTGTTATGAATTATTATTATTGGGCGACAATTGGATGACTATTGTTAACTTATTTATGTTAATAATTAACCTAAAGTTTATTTCATTTCAAATTTTGTTTCTTTAGAAATAAATATACCTTTGTATAAAACAATAGACACCTGTGTCTCGTTTAAAGTACAACTTAGGTTTAAACTATAAGATTAACTGATTTAAATGAAGAAATACGTCCTTGTTATTGCCTTAATTTTGAGCGTATTAGGTTCTCAGGCTCAAACAAAAACTATTCCAACCCCTACAGCAGATAAACCTGCTGATGAAGAGCAAAGCTTAGCAAAAGAATATTTTTCGCAGGTGATGGGTGTAGCGTTATCCGCAACTTCAAACGTAAAGCTGTTTCAATTTGTATATGACTGGATTGGTACCCCTTACCATTTCGGCGGAAACTCTAAAAAAGGCATCGATTGTTCGGCTTTTACAAAAGAACTTTACACCAACGTTTTTAATTTAACGATCAAAAGAAACTCACGCGATATTTTCAGCATGGTTAGCCCGGTGGGTAAAGACGATCTGAAAGAAGGCGATCTGGTTTTCTTCAAAATACATAGCCGCAGCATTTCGCACGTAGGTATTTACCTTGGCGATGGCAGGTTTGCTCACGCTTCTATGAAGGGTGTGGCGATAAGCAACCTTGACGATCCTTATTATAACCGCTACTTTTATAAAGGCGGCCGTTTGTTAGATGTGTTTAAAGAGCAACTCGAAAAATCGAGCGACGTACAATAAAACCTCTAATTGAAATCACAACAGTACTAAAAGAAAATCCTTTCGTAACAGAAAGGATTTTTTTTTGAACAAGAAATCGGTAAATGTTACTTCGCGTTATCCGTAGTATCGCGCACCAGGCCAATGCCCGAGAAAAAGAACAGCAGCGATATAATGCCTACAACCACTAATGTGGTAACATTACCGCCGTGCTGTATAATGCCGATACCGGTATAAATTAAGCCTACGATACCTAAAATGGTTAAAATGGCTCCGAAAGTACGTTTTAAATTCATTGGTAAATATTTAAAATTGAGTATATTAACTGCGTTATTGATCCTTCTAATTATTAGCTTATAATGGCACCAACAGCGATATTGTTTTATCTTTTGATAATAATTGTAATAGTTGTACTGTTTTCAACAGCAGTAACTATTAAACAGGGTACTATAGGTGTAGTAACCGTTTTTGGTAAGTACAGGCGTATTATGCTGCCCGGCTTAAACTTTAAAATACCATTGGTTGAGCAGCTTTATACCCGTATATCTATCCAGAACCGCTCGGTTGAACTGGAGTTTCAGGCGGTAACTATTGATCAGGCCAATGTTTACTTCAAAGCCATGCTGCTTTACTCGGTAATGGACCAGAACGAGGAAACGATTAAAAACGTAGCCTTTAAATTTATTGACGACCGCAACCTGATGCAGGCCCTGGTGCGTACCATAGAAGGTTCTATCCGTGCATTTGTGGCTACCAAGCGCCAGTCGGATGTGTTGATATTGCGTAAGGATATTGTTGAACACGTAAAAGACCAGATAGATGCTATTTTGGAAGGCTGGGGTTACCACCTGCAGGATCTGCAATTGAATGATATTACTTTCGATGATGTGATCATGAAATCAATGAGCCAGGTTGTGGCATCGAGCAACCTCAAAGCCGCGGCCGAAAACGAAGGCCAGGCACTATTGATCACCAAAACCAAAGCTGCCGAAGCAGAGGGTAACGCGATTAAAATTGCCGCCGAAGCCGAGCGCCAGGCATCGCAGTTACGCGGGCAGGGCGTGGCATTATTCCGCGAGGAAGTGGCCAAGGGGATGACGGTTGCCGCCAAAGAAATGCAGCACGCCAACATGGATACCTCGGTAATCCTGTTCACCATGTGGACTGAGGCTATCAAGCATTTCTCAGAAAATTCTAAAGGCAACGTGATCTTTTTGGATGGCTCGGCAGATAGCATGCAGCACACCATGAAAGAAATGATGAGTTTAAACCTTTTAAGTGATCAGCAGTCGAAAAAGCAATAAAAACTTTTACACCTGATTAATTTATGAACCTGAGATTTGTGTGGGCAATTTGTGTTGTGGCCTCAAGTTTTGTCGGTGTGCGCTCCGTAAAGGCGCAAAGTTATCATCAATTAAATATTAACGATTTTCAGGGCAAACCCGAGCGAAGTACCGGCAATATTGCTTACACTAATTGCATGGTAGATTTTAGCTACCAGCCGGTTTATACTCGTGGCTATTATCATCTTACATTCTATATTAAAATGAAGATGAACAAAGATCGTTCGTGGGTGGATCGAACCAAGGTTAACTCGCCCAATATGGTAGCCGAAGTTTTAAAACATGAGCAAGGCCACTACATTTTTGCCTACCTCATGCAGCAGGAAATGCAACGCACGCTAAACAGCATGCGTTTCAGCAGCAACTACGATCAGGAAGTAAGCACCGTTTTTAACGGCATCAAAAAGAAGTATAGCCAGCTAAACCTCGATTACGACGACGATACCAACCACATGCTTAACCGCAAACAGCAATACAGCTGGGATCTGTATTTTAGAGCGCAGTTAGGCAACCAGTATAATAATAACACCGCGCTTGCCAGCAATGCCCGGTAAAACGCATGCGTAATAATTAAAACGCGCAAAACTCCGGCGAAATAATTCTAATATTAAACGCAAACATTCAGGTAAAAGCATTTTTTGTAAATTGATGCATTGTTTCTGCCTCGCGGCGAAGTATATTTGCTATTGAACTGCACCTCAACCTTGCAGCAATATCCTCTACCGGCTCTATACCGGGCAAATTTTACTATAACCATTCGAGATGAAGCGCTTAGTTGTATTTTATGCACTTATGTTAATAGGCTTATCGGCATTTGCACAAAAATCGCCGAAGGCTTATTATATAGATGGCGTAAAAGCAACAGAACGCGAAACAACTAAGTTAAAGCAGGATGATGTTGCATCGGTGCAAATGGATAACGATGGCGCGCATTACTATACCAAACCAATGGTGCGTAAAAAATACTGGGGCTATCTCAGTGCCAAATCATCAGACTATAGCAAAGCAGTTCCCAACGCTGCCGACGATAGTAATGTGATCTACTTTGTTAACGGCACTATGCTTGCCAGCGGCTATGAAATGACCCTGTTTGGCATCAACGATGAAAACTTCGACAGCATAAAAATCATCGACCAAACAACCCTGCAAAAGCTCTACGGCTTTACCAATAAAACTTACGGGGTGATGATTAAGACGCATAAGGTGAAGATGGTGAATTGAGAGGCACCGTCGGGTGTCATGTTGAGGCACTCGAAACATGGTGGGCAGGCCTCTATGCGCTACACTTCGAGTGCCTCGGTGTGACAACCCTTTTGTCATTTTGAATGTAGTGAAGAATCTTCTTCGATATGCATTGCGGAAATACAGGGCGAAGAAGATTTTTTGCTATCGCTCTGAATGACAAGCATTTTAAGCCTCCCCTTCGGGCAGGTTTGGAGGGGTTTACCCCTTCCTCCTCCCCGGGTTTCCTATAAAAAAGCTTTTCCGTCGTGGCTCAGGTGGCGCATCTTCCTTTGTCTGCTTCTTTGTTTTCACTTCCACATCATAATCGCGGGCCATTTTACTTACGCGTTCTTCGAGGCTCTCTGTGGTGAGTTTTTCACGCAGGCTATCAACCATAATCGGGAAAGCAAATGGCGTAGGGCGGTCAATTTCTTTGATAATTACCTGCTGTTTACTGATACGCTGCAAAGCTTCCCTCAAACGAAACTCTTCTAACTGAAAAGCCAGCGCTTCATTATAGGCCTGCCGCACTAATAAGTTATCAGGTTCATACTCGCTGAAAACCTCGAACAACAATGAGGTTGATGCCTGCAAATGCCTGTTCTTAACCGGCTGACCGGGGTAGCCCGTAAACACCAGTCCGCCAATATGCGCAATGTCTCTAAAACGCCTGCGCGCCATTTCATTGGCATTTAAACTATGCTGAATGTCATCCAGCAAGTTATGGATGGAGAAGAGATCCTGTTCGAGAGCTTGCTTCAGCAATACATCGTCATCAGTTAATAACTCAAAGCCGTAATCATTCATGGCGATTGAGAACGTGGCATTTTTCAACTTAGATAAGCGGAACGCAATTAACGAAGCCATGCCCTCATGCACCAACCGACCTTCGAAAGGGTAAAACAGCAAATGATGCCCATCCCGCGAACGGAACGATTCAATTAAAAACTCGTGGCTTTGGGGCAAATGCGAAAGCTGCGATTGCAGCTCGAATAATGGTTTTAGCGCAATTACCTCTTCGTCTTGTTCAATGCCCCTGGCTACTTCATCCAGTTTATCCCGAAATACCGCGGCCAGTTGTGATGACAAGGGCATCCGGCCACCCAACCAACTTGGGATCATTCCCTTTTTAGCAGTTGACTTTTTCACAAATGCCGTCATCTCCTTCACCCGGATAAATTCCAGGCTGCGGCCGGCAAACCAGAAAGTATCGCCTGGCTTTAGTCGCGATATAAAATACTCTTCGATAGAACCCAGCCCACCACCATGCAACAGTTTAACCCGCAGGCTTACCTCGCTGGTAATTGTGCCAATACTTAACCGGTGCCGCATAGCAACACGGCGGTTATTTACTTTATATAATCCGTTCTCAATCTCTACCTTTAAAAATTCATCATACTGCGAAAGTGTAGCGCCCCCGGTAGTGATAAAATCAAGTAACTGGTTAAACTCAGTCCGGCGGATATCTGCAAAGGCATAGGTCGATTTTACCTCATTAAATAATTCATCGGCCCTAAATCCTTCCGATACCGCCAGCGTAACCATGTATTGGATCAGCACATCCATAGCCAGCAACACGGGATCACGGCTTTCGAAATTACCGTTAATCATGGCCTGTTTCAAGGCTGCACCTTCCAGCAATTCCATAGAGTGGGTTGGGATAAACCAGATCTTCGAGGTAGCACCCGGATGGTGACCGCTCCTGCCCGCCCGCTGCATAAACCGGGCAACACCTTTGGGGCTGCCTACCTGTATAACCGTATCCACGGGGCGAAAGTCCACCCCCAAATCCAGACTTGAGGTACAAACCACCAGCTTCAAAGCTTCGTTATGTAAGGCCTGCTCTACCCAGTTTCGCAATTCATTATCCAACGAACCGTGGTGCATGGCCATAATACCGGCATATTCAGGATAGTTATCTAAAATAGCATGATACCAGATCTCCGACTGTGCACGGGTATTGGTGAATATCAGCGTGGTATTGCTCTTGGCCACAATCTTCATCACCTCGGGCAATAAAGCCAAACCAATGTGCCCCGTCCACGAATAGTTCTCCACGCTTTGCGGGATCACCGATTTAATCACAATCTTCTTATCCACATTGGCGCGTACCATCTTAATGCGATCTGTAGGGAAGTTATTGCCGAGAAGAACTTCGGCCGCTTGTTCGAGGTTACCGATGGTTGCGCTTATACCCCAGATTTTCAGTTGTCGGTTGTCAGCTGTCGGTTGTCGGTCTTGATCTATCGCAGAAATATTTGTTGACTGATTCTGGTCTTGAACTGATATGGAGTTCCCCGACAACTGACAACCGACAACTGACAACTCTCTCAAGCGCGATAGCCCCAGCTCCACCTGCACTCCCCTCTTTGTTCCTAATAATTCGTGCCATTCATCTATCACCACCACTTCCAAGTTTTTAAACATGTTGGGATAGTCCTTTTGGGCCAGCATCAGGTGCAGGCTTTCGGGGGTAGTTAATAATACTTCGGGGAGTTTGCGCTTGAGGGCTTGCTTTTCGGCGGCGGGGGTATCGCCTGTTCGTGTGGCAATGCGCCAGGGGATATCAAGGTCGTCGCATACCTCTTGCATGGCTTTGCGGATGTCGTTGGTTAGTGCCCTCAATGGAGTAATCCAAAGCATGCGCAGGCCGTTGTTGGTTTGTTTTTGGTAGGTATCAGGGTACTGGTTAATATATCCCGCAATAAATGGTAAAAACAGCGCAAAGGTTTTACCGCTACCGGTAGGTGCGTTCAACAGGCCCGAATAACCGGAGAG
>CAHJXH010000060.1 GCA_903644075.1 Sphingobacteriaceae bacterium
CTGTCGATGGATTCAGAATATCGTGGATACCGAAGTAACGCTGCAATTCTAAGTGCGTCCAATGGTAAAGTGGGTTACGCAGTGTATAAGGCACGGTATCGGCCCATTTTTCAAACTTATCAAAGTCGCTCTTATTGCCGGTAATGTAAGCTTCGTTTACGCCGTTGGCACGGAGTGCACGCCATTTATAATGGTCGCCATAGAGCCAAATCTGGGTGAGGTTGTCAAAGCGAATATCCTGTGCAATTTGGTCGGGCGGCAGGTGGCAATGATAATCGATGATCGGCATCTGTTTGGCATAATCATGATACAAGCGTTCTGCCGATTTATTGGGCAGTAAAAAATTGTCGTCTAGGAAGTTTTTCATAATTGGTTTGCGTACGCAACACAAATAAATGGGATAATTGGTAAGGATACGAATGTGAGTTGAAATTTTTACGAAAACGTTTGAAATCTCCCATCTATGTAAACATTGGAGCCGTATACGTGTATATACTTAACTATTCTTTAATATAAACTGAATGGCTGTAACTTAACCCCTTTAATAAAATAGCATGTTATCGAAAATAATACCTACTGAAAAAAATAAGAGAATTAAGTATGTCAGCATAGCGATGGGGATGTGTGCGGTATTTGCATTGTTATCATGCGTAGCTAAAGTGAATTATGAAAGTCCGCAGGGGTATGATCTTAATAAACCGAAGAAATACTTTATGCCCGATAACCTCGAAGAAATTTCGGGTGTAGCATTTAATAAAGGGGATGCAAATAAAATGTATGTAGAGGAAGACGAAAACGGCCGGGTATACTTCATGAAACCTGGCGACAAAGAAGCTAAGTTTTCGACCTTTAAAGAAACCGGCGATTTCGAGGATATTGCTATTGCCAATGGGCAGGTAATTATGCTGCAAAGCAAAGGCAAGCTGTATACTTTTCCGCTGAGTGCCGTAAATGGACAAAAAATCACCAACGCACAGGAGTTTAAAGACGTATTACCGAAAGGTGAATTTGAAGGCCTATATGCCAATGAACAAGGGAAAGTTTATGTATTATGCAAACATTGCGAAATAGATAAAACCAGCAAGCAAACTACCGGCTTTATTTTCAACTTATCAAACGATGGTAAACTTGCTGTTGCCGATACCTTTAAGATTAATGTAAAACATATTACCCAGCAACTTAATGATAAGGCAAAAGTGTCTTTCCACCCATCGGCGCTGGCGCAAAATCCGCGGAGTAAGCAATGGTATGTGTTGTCATCAGTCAATAAATTATTGGTGATATTGAACGAGAATTTTAAGGTAGTGCAGGTGTTTAAATTAAACCCGGCCGTATTTCCGCAGCCGGAGGGCATTGCATTCGATAGCCAAAACAATATGTATATCTCTAACGAAGGCGATAAAATTGATCCGGGAACAGTGTTGAAATTTACTTACTCGGGTAAATAAGCCTTAAAGTATAATCTATGAAGAAACTGTTGTACTGCTTATTGCTTTTAATTCCCTGTGCTGTACAAGCGCAGGATAATGTAGTACAACGTATTATTTATATAGGTGATGCCGGCGAGGCTGACAAGCAGCAAGGTGGAGTGCTTACTCATGCCCAGGCAAAAATCCTGACAGGCAAAACCACGGTAATTTACCTCGGCGATAATATTTATCCAACTGGCATGGGGCTGCCTGGTAGTAAAGAAGAAAAGGAAACCGAAGGCATCCTTCAGTCGCAATACCAGCCCATGCGGAGCAAAGGTGCACCTGTTTACTTTATCCCCGGCAACCACGACTGGGACCGAATGGGGCCGCAGGGTTTGGCCAAAATGAAACGCCAGTGGGAATACATTAGCGAGCAAAAAGATTCATTATTGAAAGTAGTGCCCGAGAACGGCTGCCCTGGTCCGTACGAGATTAAGATCAATGATAATCTTGTAGTCATCGCTTTCGACTCCGAGTGGTGGGTTTACATTTACAGTAAGGAAAATCCCGATGCCGATTGCGAATGCAAAACTACCGATGAGGTTACCGCCCGTTTCCGCGAAATATTGAACCGTAACCGCGACAAGGTGATCATGTTAGCCGACCATCATCCGTTTTGGTCGTATGGGCATCATGGTGGCTATTATGATATTCTGGATTATTTCTTCCCGTTGACATCTGTTCAAAAAAACTTATATGTTCCATTACCGGGTCTGGGCGCTTTTTATCCCTTGCTACGCGGTACATTTTCGGTGACTGAAGATCAAGGGCACCCGCTGTACCGCAATATGATTGAGAAGATTGATGGTGTGTTTAAAGATTTCCCCAATGTAATCCATGTATCAGGCCACGAGCATGGACTGCAGTTTATAAAAGATCATGAGCAAATCCAGGTGGTGAGCGGCTCTGGTGCTAAAGAGGCTTTTGTGAAGAAAGGTAAATATGCATTATACGCCCAAACCAAACCGGGTTTTGTAACCGCAGATTTACTGGCGGATAAAAGCATTAAGTTTACCTATTACGCCGGTGCCGATACTGTTTTCAACGAAGTGTTCTCGTACACTAAACCCTATAAGCCTGTTGCGCCGCCGATATTAAGTACCAATAAACCGATAACCGCCGACAGCATTATTGTAAAAGCACGACCCGAATACGACCAGGTAAGTAGCCTGCACCGCAAGTTATATGGCGAAAACTATCGCAAAGAATGGGCCGCCCCGGTGAAGCTGCCTGTGATAAAAGTGAGCAGTTTTAAAGGTGGATTAACGCCAATCCAGTTCGGCAGCGTACATCAAACAAAATCATTGCTGTTAAAGGATGCCGATGGTAAACAATGGATTTTAAGCAGTATTGAGAAATACCCCGAAATACTTTTACCTGAGGCAAGGCGCGAAACTTTCGCCAAATCATGGGTTGATGATGCCATGTCGGGCCAACATCCTTATGCTTCGCTGATGGTGCCGGTTTTGGCCGATGCCGTTAAGGTGGCGCATACCAAACCCATTATCGGCTGGGTATCGCCTGATCGAAAACTGGGTTTTTATGAAAAGGATTTTGCCGGAACAATTTGTCTCCTTGAAGAAAGCAACCCAGGCCATAAATCAGACAATACTGGCCTAATGATGCGCAAGCTTAATAAAGACAACGCTAACCGTGTTGATACTTTGGAGTTTTACCGGGCAAGATTGCTCGATTGGTTCATCGGCGATTGGGACCAGCAGCAAGACCAGTGGCGCTGGGTTGATAAACAACGCGGCAAAAACAAATACTATAGCGCCGAACCCCGCAACCGCGAAGCGGCGTTTTTTATTAACGAAGGCGCAGTGCACCAGTTAGCATCAGCCTCGTGGATGTCGCCTTACCTGCGGGGGTACAAAGCCAAAAAGGGTAACATCAATGATTTTTATTACAACGGACGAGAGTTGGATACGCGCTTTTTATCAGGCATTAGTTACGATACCTGGATGCAAACCGCCAAACAATTTGCCGCTGCCATGACAGATTCTGTCTTGAACAGATCATTAAACCAATTGCCTAAAGCTGCTTACGATCTTCGCCACCACGAACTGTTAAAACTGATGCAGCGCCGGCGCGATAACCTGGTAGCCGCTGCCGACAAATATTACCGTTTCTTTAACCGCATTGTTGATATTAAGGCTACGGATGTAGATGAACTGTTTATCATTAAAGATACTACCGATAACAACGTCCGTGTATCAGTTTACAAACGCACGCCCGATGGAGGAATCAGTTACGCGCTGTTCTCTAAAGTATTTGATCATACCATTACACAGGAGTTGCGCATCTATGCCAGTAAGGGGCAGGATAGTGTTTCGATAGATGATCAATCGGCCAAAATTAAAGTGAGGCTGATTGGTGGACAAGGGACGAAAAGTTATCATGTCATCAGTGCCAATCAGCATACCAAGGTTTATGGCAAGCAGGCTAATGCGATGTTCGATGGCCCCGCTGTAAATCAAATCACCAAACATTTTTCTAATGATTCTACCACGGTAGGTTACGTGCCGGTTAATTTGTTTAATAACACAATCCCGCTGGTTTCGATGGGCTATAACCGCGATGATGGATTTTGGGTTGAGGGTGGCGCAAAGTTCATTAGGCAGGGATTTCGCAAGGCTCCCGGCAGCACCCAGCAAGTTACTTTGATGCATGGCTTTGGTAACGATGCCAACCGATTACGCTATACCGGCGAGTGGTTTAACGCCATGGGCAAAGCCGATCTGGAATTGCAGGCCAGGGTTTATACACCTAATGTGATCAACTACTTCGGTCAGGGTAATAATACGCCGTTCAATAAAACAGGGGATTATCAGACATATTACCGTGCAAGGTTCGATCTGATTGGTTTTGATGCCAATGCAAGGTTTCATAATGCAACCGGGTCAGAAAATGTACGTATCGGGCCGACCGTTCAATACTATCATTACCTGGGCGATGATAACATTCGTTTAATTAATGATCCGCCCCTCATCCATAATTATGATAGCGAGACTATTGATAAAGACAAGGTTTATGCAGGTATCAATGCCACTTATATAGACGATAAACGTAATAAGCAAATCTTAGCCGATTGGGGTTTATATCTTAGCCTAAAACTACAAGGCATGGCGGGGTTAAATACTTATTCCAGTTCTTATGTGCAGATAACGCCGGAGCTACAGTTGTACAAGAGTGTAACCACCAAATCAACCTTTGTCATCAGCGATAAAATGGGCGGCGGGCTAACTTTCGGCCATACACCTTTTTATCAATCCATGTTTTTGGGTGGTCCCGATAATATGCCGGGTTTCAGGCAATATCGCTTTGCCGGGCAGCAAATGTTTTATAATAACTTGTCGGCAAGGGTAAAAATCAATAATTTGTCGCCTTACATTTTACCGGGTCAATACGGCGTAACTGCCACTTACGGTTTGGGTCGTGTTTGGGGGAATGATGAGCCATCGCATGTATGGCACAATAGCGTAGCTGGTGGTATTTATTTTGCCCCGGCCGATTTAATGTTACTGCAATTACAAACTGGTTACTCCAAAGATGGCTGGTATCCGTATATAACCCTAAAACTTAATATTTAAAGCAGAAAAGCTTATAGCTTGTTATCAGTAAAGCATGCAGATCAATGTATATAATATCGACGAAAAGTTAAAATCAACAGAAATTGTTGATGCTGCATTTTCTTTCCATGTGTTTACCGAAGATATTAAACGCCGGATAGCTACCGAACAGACTGTTAAATCAGAATTCTACAAATTTGTATTAGCTAAAATAGAAGAGCATCCTGAGTTGCAAAACCCTATACCGGTTTCAGACGCTGCCAAATATAAAACCATATTAGAGTTGGTTTATGCAGTACTATCGCCGCCAATGGCCAATGAGGCTGATTTTTACTGGGGCTTGGGTATGCCAGTGCCCGGCGATGTAGTATATGGTACTGATGCTTTTCAGCAGTTTATTGCCACATATAATGCAGATCCTCAAACCATCACCAATCAAGGGTCAGAAGCCTTTAGCAAGCGGGTTAAAGAATATATCTACCGGCTTATACTGGCTAAGGTTTACCATATGTCGTCGCAGGTAAATGGCAATAATGTTTATACCAAAAGTAATACCGAAAACGGTTTGGAGCAATATTATAACATCCATTTGGATACCACATATGTTGAAATAAAAGTCAAAAGCCAACTACCAGAGCTTAAGCCCGAACTAATAGAACTGTTTTTGCAGGAAACCACCGGTGCCGAAGTACTGGAAGAAACTTTACCGTTGAGCTTGTTCCGGTTCGAGGGTTTTGCGATTATCACTGTTAAGGATATCACTGAAAAGCAATCGATAGAAAACATCAGGTTAGCTTTAAGTAATGATACCATAGACCAGGCCGAGTTATTTGAACGAGTTAGCCATTCATTACAAACACTCACCGGTAATAATAATATTGAGTTTGGCCTGCTGCCATTTTTAAGGGTAAACGGTAAGCTTATTTACGATACCGAAGAATGTTATAACAGTGTGCTGATTAAAGCTTACACGCAGCAAAAAATAGCAGAGGCCACTTATGCGCTGGCGGCCGAAAATTATATTAAGGACCCTAAAGCTATATTTTATAACGAGATAACCCCGGAGAATGTTAGAAACCATTTTTACCTCAAGTCGCTTCACAAAGCAGGCATAGTATCTTATGCCGTAGTGCCGGTTTATTATAACCGGAAGATAGCAGGGGTGATGGAAATTTATTCCAAAAATGCACCTATTTATTTCGATAAATTGCTCTCTAAATTAGAAGCCGCTGCACCGTTTTTATCACAGTTGTTGCATAACAGCATTGAGCAGTTTAACGAGCGGATAGAGGAAGTGATCAAAAATAAATTTACCACACTACAGCAGTCTGTAGAGTGGAAGTTCAACGAAGTGGCGTGGAATTACATCCGTAATAAAAAAGAAAACTTTGATGAACCCGAAATAAAAACGGTATCATTTAAAGATGTGAATCCGCTTTACGGAGCAATAGATATTAGAAGTTCTACAGCCAAGCGTAATATAGCATTGCAACAGGATCTGAGCACCTTGCTTAACCGTTTATCGGATGTTTTTGTAGCTATAGAAAATATCAATGGTGCAAAAGTTGAGCAAGATCTCATTAAACAATGCGAAGCCTGGCTCATCCGCATCGGCAAGCAAATAACCGATAGCGACGAGCTGAATATCAAAGAATTTTTAGAGGGCAGGATTTATCCGGTGCTGGATAAATTGAAAATCGAGTTTCCACAAACTAAGCCTTTAATTGATGGCTACTTCGAAGCCTCGGACGAATTGAGGGGCGAAGGTTTTGCAGGCCGCCGCGAATTAGAAGAATCGATGAGGATGATTAACACGGCACTTAATAATTACTTTGAACGTGCCCATGCCAAGCTTCAACACATCTATCCCTGCTATTTCGAAAAATTCAGGACCGATGGAGTGGAGTATGATATTTATACCGGCCAATCGTTGGCGCCTGATCTGTCTTTTAATGAAAGTCACTTAAATGAATTTCGCCGCTGGCAGCTGAAAGCGATGGTCGAGATCACACAGATTACCGCTAAGTTAACCAGCCTCATGAAATGTAAGCTCGAAACTACCCAGCTTATTTTTGTGCATTCGGCTCCTATTGATATTTGTTTCCGCAAGGATGAACGCCGTTTCGATGTGGAAGGAACTTATAATATCCGCTACGAGGTAATCAAAAAGCGCATTGATAAAGTACTGATTAAAGATACCGACGAACGGCTTACCCAACCCGGTAAAATAGCGCTAATCTACTCTAGCGAAAGCGAAGCGGATGAGTTTATGACCTACATCAAAGAGTTTCAGGAGGCAGGTTCTTTATCATCAGTTATTGAACGGTATGACCTCGAAGAATTGCAGGGGGTTACGGGTTTAAAATCTTTGAGATTAACGGTAGAGATGAGTGGGTAAGTTTACTGTATACTAAATCTACCCTTATTTAAGCTATTGCTAAATCACTGCCTCTACCTTCCCCTAAATTAGGGGAACACCACAAGCAATGCAATTTGCAGTATTGTTCATAAGGGGTATAAGTTAGAATGGTGCCGCCGCCATCTTATATGACCTGCACTAACAATACAGAAATAGTATATTATTGGTTGCTATATTCAATTAATATGTATCACCCTCCGCACAAATATTAAGTATTTGTGTTAATGTATTAATTTGCTGTTAGCAAAGTGTCAGAACCTTTAAAACATCATCGATATAGCCATACATGTACCTTAATAAGACCATCAAAATTTCCAGCATTTTTTTCATTGCTTTGCTGTTTGGCAGCATACTAACGGCTTCGGCACAGGTTATTAAAGGCGATAGTATAAAAATTGCAGTAGCGCCAGAATATGATAGCGTGAGTAATTTCCATCGTAGCTTATTTGGCGAAAATTACCGTAAGCTATGGGCCACGCCGGTAACCATGAAAGTGTTTTATCTGGAGAAAGAAAAAGGTGGCTTAACCGTCGTTGGCAAAGGTGGTGGCAAACAAACTCAATCACTCCAGTTAAAAGATAAACAAGGTAACGACTGGCGTTTACGTACGGTACAAAAATATCCTGACCGTGCCTTGCCGCCCGATTTGCGTAAAACCATTGTTAAAGATATTCTACAGGATGAGGTATCCACCTCACATCCATTTTCGGCATTGATTGTTCCGCCCTTGGCGCAGGCTTTGGGAATCCCGCATTCCGACCCACAGATTGTTTATGTGGCTGATGACCCGGGATTGGGCAAGTACCGTAAGGATTATGCCAATAAAGTTTTCCTTTTCGAAGACCGCGACCCCACAGATGTAGATAAAAGCGATAACACCGAAAAAGCAGAGAAGAAACTTGAAGCTGATAACGATAACCGTGTTGAACAAAAACTGGTACTGCGTGCCCGCTTGCTTGATATTGTAATTGGCGACTGGGACCGTCACGAAGACCAATGGCGCTGGGTACATGATAAAGGCGATACCGGCATTGTATATACCCCAATCCCCCGCGACAGGGATAAAGTTTTTTATACTACATCGGGTATTTTTCCATGGTTTCTGGCGCATCAGTATTTAAAATCGCAATTGCAGCCTTATACCGGCGATATCCGTGATGTACCGGGATGGAACTTTAATGCCCGCTACTTCGACCGTTATTTTTTAACCGATTTAAGTGAGGATGATTGGAAAGAGCAGATTGCCGATGTACAACACCTGTTAACTAATACCCTGATAGAAAGCGCCATGAAGCGCATGCCCGATAATATCTACCGCATGTCGGCCCCTCAATTGATTCCGGCATTAGAAAAGCGAAGGGATAATTTGCTGAAGATCGGTTTAACCTATTATAATTTCCTGGCAGACCATGTGGATATCCCTGCCACTAATAAAATGGAACGCTTTGATGTTGACGAGCAGGCCGGAGGCAAGGTAGAGGTAACCATTCATAAAATTAAAAAGAGCGGCGATACTGCACAGGTGATTTATCATCGCATTTTCGATCCATCGGTTACCAAAGAGATCAGGCTTTATGGCTTAGGCGGTAAAGATGTTTTTAACGTAACCGGAACCGAAGCATCGCCCATTAAGGTGCGCATGATAGGCGGCGATGGCGTTGATAGTTTTTATGTAGATAAAAAGCTGAATAATAAGAATGACCTGTATGTGTACGATCGTTCCGACGAAAAAAACAGTCTGCCGCTTCGTGCCGATGCCAAAATTCGCACAGCGAAAGATACGCTGGTAAACTCCTTTGATCGTACCGCCTTTAAGTACAATAATACATCGCCCATTGTATTGGCCAATTACAGTACAGACGAAGGCATTATCCTGATTGGTGGTATGCTGTTCGAGAAGCAGGGCTTCCGTAAAGAACCTTATGCCTACAGGCAAACCATAGTGCTGGGTTACTCGCTCGGCAGGCAATCGTTCATGATTAATTACAATGGTGACTTTAAAAAGGCCATTGGTAACAGCGATTTAAATGTGGCTATCAGCTCAAAAGGTCCGCATAATATTGCCAACTTCTTCGGCGTGGGTAATAACACTCAATTCAATAAAGATGATAGCCACGGCATCGAATATTATCGCAGTCATTATAACTACATTAATATAGATACCCGTTTGTTCCATACCTATAATAACTGGCAGATAAGCGGTGGAGTAGCTGGGCAGATCTATTACGCCTCGGAGTCTGATAACGTAAACCATTTCCTGGGCGCTTATAGCACGCAAAACCCGGATCAAAATGAGTATAATACAAAGCTTTTTGCCGGGGCCGTGGTAGGTTTAAGATATGATACCCGTAACAGCATTACCAACCCCAGCAGTGGGGTTTATTGGAACACCAACGTAACTACCTTAACAGGAGTTGCCAACGCTAACAATACGTTTTCGCAAGTACTATCGGAGTTTAACACTTATTTTACTCCAACCGGCGATTCTACATTTATTATTGCTAACCGTGTTGGGGGCGGTACAATTATCGGCCATGCCTTGTTTTTCCAGGATATGCGTTTAGGTGGCCCGCAGAATTTAAGAGGGTTGCACACTAACCGTTATACCGGCCGTACAATGGCTTACGATAACCTCGAGATCAGGCTGAAACTATTTAATTTCAACTCTTACCTTTTACCAGGGACAGTTGGTTTGTTAGGCTTCAATGATATTGGCCGCGTATGGCAGCCCGGCGAAAAATCAGACGAATGGCACGATGGCTATGGTGGTGGTGTATTCATTATCCCGGCACGGGCCTTTATTTTCTCAGCCGTAATGGGCTTCTCTAAAGATGGCTCTTTACCTTATTTGAATTTCGGGTTTAGGTTTTAGTGAATTTATTCCCCTCTCGAGATGGTTTGGGGTGTGTTCATTATGCGCATAAACACACCCCCGCCATCACTCCTCCAATCGCGGCCCCTCTCCAAAGAGTAATAGCCCATGATTAGACAGATTTACAAATTCCCTCCCACGGGAGGGGTGCGGATGGTAGTGTACTGGCAGGGAGGGGTTAAGTTTGTCAAATAAATCGCAGAAACACCTCCCTACGCCCTCCCAAGGGAGGGAATCGCACATTCCCCCTTGCTCCCTGTAAACAACCTGTTTAATCATGGGTTATTACTCTCCAAAGGGGAATCACAAGCAACAGCAGATCACTTCGTTTTAATCCTCTCTTCTCCGGCTGAACCTTTCAATTCTTTTGCTACTTTTGTTAGCAATCTACCCGCATCCACCATGAACCGCATCGACCGTATCTCCGCTATATTAATTCAGCTGCAATCGCGCCGAACAGTGAGGGCTAATGATATTGCTATACGGTTTAATATCAGTTTACGCACGGTGTATCGCGATGTTAAAACATTGGAGGAAGCGGGCATACCCATTATTGGCGAAGCGGGGATAGGTTACTCTTTGGTTGAGGGTTACCGCCTGCCCCCGGTTATGTTTACCCGAGATGAAGCGGCCGCCTTTTTAACCGCCGAAAAACTGGTTGCCCAGTTAACAGATGACTCTAATGGTGCCAGTTATAGTTCTGCTATGTATAAGATCAAAGCTGTGCTGAAGAGTGTGGATAAAGATTACCTGGAGGTTATAGATAACCATATCGAAGTATTAAAATCGCGCAATCACCGGCAATTGAAGGAGGATGTTAACCCGCTGCAAACCATATTGCAGGCCATTGCCGAGAAAAAATATTATCTATTACCTATACTGCTGCTTATAAGCAAACATCTACAACCCGCGAGATTGAACCGGTTGGTGTTTTTTATCTCGATAACCATTGGCACCTCATTGCCTATTGCCGCTTGAGGAATGATTACCGTGATTTTAGGTTCGACAGGTTGGATCATATTTCGGTTACCGGCGAAAGCTTTGTGAAAGTACATCCGCCACTGAAGGAGCATTTGAATAGTTTGTATAAGGCCAATGATCTGATCACGATTGTAATACGTATTAAAAAAGATATGGCGCCTTACATGAGTGAGCAACGCTACTATCACGGCTATGTATCTGAAACCATTGATGGCGACATGGTTGAAATGCAATTTTTAACACCTTACCTCGAAGGTTTTTCGCGCTGGTATATCGCCTTTGCCGATCAATGCACTATAGTAGAGCCTCCTGCACTGAAGCAGCGAATCAAGGCCATGGTAGAAAATATTTCAAATAATTTATAGCAGCAAAAACATGCTGACATAGGGCTGTCACAACGGGGTGGTTAATTTGAATATAAATCAAACACACCATCACATGACACTATTAAAAATTTTCTCGGAAGAACTGGAAAGCGAAGCTGCAATCACCCGTAAAATGCTGGAGCGCATCCCCGACGATAAATTCGGTTGGCAGCCTCACCCTAAAAGCATGACTATTAAAAGACTGGCCACCCACATTTCTGATCTGCCCAACTGGATAGCCATGGCGTTGACCACAGATGAACTCGACTTTCAAAATAACAATTGGGAAGAACCAGATGTAAATACAACTGCCGGACTATTAGCCAATTTAGAGAAAGCAGTTGCCAATGGACAAAATGCCGCGGCCAATGCCAAAGAAGAAATATTGGATGAGCCGTGGGTGCTCCGCTCTGGCGATCAGATTTATTTGACTACCAAAAAACGCGAGATGGTACGTACATCATTAAATCAGATTACGCATCACCGTGCACAGTTAGGAGTTTTTTTACGATTGTTGGACATCCCAATCCCGGGCAGTTATGGCCCAAGCGCAGATGAAAATGGCTTCGCATAAACATTTTATAATACAGGCAGTAGTATTCTGCCTGTATTATCTCTACGAGATATTGTGCACGTTTAAAGGATTAACCACATGATAGTACATTTACTCTCTACCGTTATGCTGTCCCGACTACCGTTGGGATCAGCATCCCATTTGCTAAGGTTGTTATGCAAGATCTGCGACTTGTCCTGTGGGGTGCTGAAATAGTTCGTAGATTTTGTCATTCAGAGCGCTAGCGAAAAACCGACCGTAGAGAGCTCATCAATGCCGATGAAAACAAACATCTTATTAATAATCTTCTTCAATAAGAAGTTCTAAATAAAGGACGAAGAAGATTCCTCGTACCTCGGAATGACAAAATATTGTTGAATTATAAATTCGAACCTACAACACCTCTACTACCTCGTACCCCATGCCATTAACCTCAAACTCATCCCCGGCTTTTTTGCCTTTGAGTTTAATACCAATTGGCGATGCGGGCGAAACGGCAAAGTAGCTATCGCCATTAAGCGTTAAGGTGCCTGCGCTTATGGCAAGGTAAAAACGGCCTTTGTTGGTAATAACAATACTGCCGGTATCGGCTACTGGCGATGATCCTGCAGTGCTTACCGCGTTGAGGGCAACCATCAGCTTTTTTGCTTCGTTAAGTGTACCCAGGTTGCGGTTTATCTCCTGTTGCATCATGGCACGGCCGGTTTCATATTTATCGCCAGCGCTGCTTTTGGTTTCTTGCTGCTGGCCTTGCTGCGCTTCGTCAATAGCATGCTGTGCGTTATTAATGCGCATATTAATATGGTCGGCGCATAATTGATGCAACAGTAGCTTGGTGTTATTCATGCAGCTAAGTTAGTGATGTTAAAAGAAACGTAGTATTTGTTAGTGATTATTACATCGCCATGTGGTGGCCTTCGCGCGGGTCTTCGGGCAAAATTTCCATATCAGGGAAATGGATATAATTAGCATACCATTGTATAGCGGCAACTACATCCAGTGCGTCATCGGGCGTAATATTAATGGTTTCAAATGCATAGAGTTTCTCTTGTGCATAACCATATAACTGAATCTCATTCGCATCGGGCGAGAAATTTTCGTTGCTTACGCAAAACACTTTCACCTTCAAGTCTGTATCGCGCGAATGAATAACATCTCTGCATGGATCCTTGGGATCGGTGGCCAGTAAAAATACGTTATGATCCATAATAATACTTAACAATATATGAATGAGAAAGTTTAGTTTAAGTGTATAACGGGTTTAAGCACAAATTGGTTACTACGGTTTTTCAGAAACAATAATCGCCCAATATTGTCTGCAATATAAATAACCGGTATGAAAAAGATTATCATTTTAATGATCAGCTTAAGCTTAACAGGTTTGTTATCTGCTTGCCATAGCAACCCTAAAAATAGTTTTGGTGGTGCATCAAATAATGCGAAAGATACTGCAGCTAAAAAACGCGATACCAGTTCGGTGAGTCATTAACGAGCAGCAGCAGGTTTTTTACTTAGTGCCTTTTGGCCAAATTTAATAAGGTCGCCGGCACCAATATAACCAACGGTAGCTAACACTGGGTTGCCTGCCGAATCAAAGATAATAAGGGTGGGATAAGCCTGCATGCCCCATGTCGAAGCCAGTTCGGGGCCTTGGCCTTTTTCCATATCAATGGCAACGTTCACAAAATTCTTATTGAAAAAATCGGCCGCTTTAGCATTTTTAAAAGTAGTAGCTTTTAGCATTTTGCAAGGTCCGCACCAGGTAGCATAGGCATCAACAAAAATATATTTATGCTGAACGGCTGCTTGTTTAAGGGCTTCTCCCCACGAGTCTTCTATGAAATTGATTTGCGTTGCCGGAGCAGTATATCTGCGAGCTGCCTCTGGTTTCTTAAATGAAAAGAATACGATGGCCGATCCCAATATGGCGGCTATAAAAAGTAAGGCAGATAATCTACGCATCAGGAAATAATTTGAGTATAAAAGTAGCACATATCAGCTATTAAACAGATATGTGCTTTTATAATAATATCAACAATGATTAGCGCTGGTGGTGCTCTTCGGGCTGTTGCTGCTGAGGACGAGGCTGCTGCTGTTGTTGTCTTTGTTGCTGTTGGCGTTGCTGTTGTTGAGCCCGCTGCTGCGCTTGTTGTTGCTGGCGTTGCTGTTGTTGAGCTTGCTGTTGTGCCTGTTGCTGCTGGTGCTGTTGTTGTGCTTGTTGCTGCTGGCGTTGCTGTTGTTGAGCTTGCTGCTGTGCCTGTTGTTGCTGGCGCTGCTGTTGTTGAGCTTGCTGCTGTGCTTGTTGTTGCTGGCGCTGCTGTTGTTGTGCTTGCTGCTGCGCCTGTTGTTGCTGGCGCTGCTGTTGTTGTGCCTGTTGTTGCTGACGTTGCTGTTGCAACTGTTGTTGCTGACGCTGTTGTTGTTGCGCCTGTTGCTGATTATGCTGCGCTTGTTGTTGCTGCGCCTGTTGCTGATTATGTTGTGCTTGTTGCTGCTGAACCTGCTGCTGATGTTGTTGTGCATCGCGTGTTGGGCGACCACTTGGTTGATTAGGTTGTACCCCCGGCTGAACAGGTTGTTGATGCCCTTCCTGGCCGTGTTGATTAGGATTATTATGCTGTGCAGATTGGCCCGGTTGATTAGGCTGTGCTCCTGGCTGGCCTTGCGGGCGGCCTTCCTGGCCGTGTTGATTAGGATTATTATGCTGTGCGGGTTGGCCAGGTTGATTAGGCTGTGCTCCTGGCTGACCTTGCGGGCGGCCTTCCTGGCCGTGTTGATTAGGATTATTATGCTGTGCAGGTTGGCCTGGTTGATTAGGCTGTGCTCCTGGCTGACCTTGCGGGCGGCCTTCCTGACCATGTTGGTTAGGATTATTATGCTGCGCAGGTTGGCCCGGCTGATTAGGCTGCCCGTGCTGATTATTCGGCATGTTTGGTCGCCCTTGCTGGCCCGGCTGGTTAGGTTGTGGATGATTGCCACCAGGTTGATTAGGCCTGTTATTTACCCGTACCATGTTATGGTTGGCGGCATCGTTGCTACGCGCTACTGCAGCTAGCTGTGCAGCATTATTATGATTAATGTTGCCGGTGTTGTGGTTGCCTATATTGGCAGTAGGGTGCGCATTACGATAAGCGTTGGCATCAACCACGCGTGTTGGGCGGGCGGTAGTTACATGAGTAACTGATGGCCTGTAAATATTAACGGCATGGTTGTTTATACCTGGCCGGCCTGGTCTTTCGGCATTGTTAATACGGTAAACCTGCGGCGCAGTATGGGTATAACGTTGTATATCTTCGCGGCGAGGGCCTGCATAATATCTGCGGTTATTATTTACATAAACATTGGTAATATAATTGGTTTGGCGTATGTAGGTATTTACCCTTGCACGCGGTACATAGTAATTGTTGATACGCGGGCTGTTAATATAAGCCGCGGCAGCAAATACCCAATAGCTTTCGGGCACATCATAGCCACTGCCGAATGATACGCTTACACTCAGGCCAGGGCTTAAAGGTGCCCAGCCATAATATCCGCCGCCACTGCGCCAGTTAACCCAGGCTGGTCCCCACTCATAACCGGGAATCCATTCCCAGCCGTAATAATCGTCGAAACGCCAGCGGCCGTAGTGGAAGGGCGCCCATCCCCAATCGTAATCAGATACCCAGGTATTGCCATAATCAGTCAATACCCAGTGGCCATCACTGGCGTAAGGTCTAAAGTCGGGTCCGGCATCGGGTACCCATACATTGCCGTAATTAGGGTCATCTATCCAGGTGCCATAGGGCGATAATTCGTCGTAAAATGTTTGGAAAGATATGGCCTCTCCCTGGGCCTGGCTCTTGTTTGGTATGGCCATTATGATGGCAAGCAGCATTAAGCTTTGCCAGATATATTTTTTAAGGGTTTTCATAGTTGTTGGTATTAAGTCAAACTGGTTGATCGGTACAACTTATCTGACTGTAATTAGTGACAAGCGTTTAATATTAGAAATTGTTTGGCTTTTATAAGATGATTATACTACCAAATAAAACTTATTAACATTCTTTATCGTTGTGTTAATAAGTTTTATTTTTATCCGATATAAAATTATTATATGAGCACAGTAAATATCCCAAGATTAGATCTTAACGATTATATTAATGGAACTGAAGGGCAGCGTAAACGCTTTTCGGACGAAATAGGTAAGGCTTTTAACGAGACCGGATTTGTGACCATCACTAATCATGGCCTGAGCAAAGAGCTGATCGATAAATTATACGAGCAGGTAAAAGAATTATTTTCCCTGCCCGAAGATGTTAAACTGAAATACGAAAAAGCAGAACTGGCCGGCCAGCGTGGCTATACCAGCAAAGGCAAAGAAACGGCTAAAGGTTTTAAAGTGCCAGACTTGAAAGAGTTTTGGCAGATTGGCCAAACTGTTACCGATAACGACCCGGTTAAGTTTGAATATCCCGAAAATGTGCATGTAGAAGAACTGCCTGAATTTAATGAAGTAACCGGCGAAGTTTACCAGCGCCTTGAGGCTGCCGGTAAACATTTATTACAGGCCATTGCTGTTTATTTAGGTTTAGATGAGCACTATTTTGACCCGAATGTACATAACGGAAATTCTATTCTTCGTACACTGCATTACTTTCCGATCACCGATCCGGATGCATTGCCAGATGATGCAGTGCGTGCAGGTGCCCACGAAGATATTAACCTGATTACCCTGTTAATTGGTGCAAGTGCTGATGGCCTCGAGCTGTTAACCCGCGAAAATACATGGTTCCCGGTTAAAGCGCATGGTGAAGACGTGGTAGTAAACGTTGGCGATATGCTGCAACGTTTAACTAATGGTAAACTGAAATCAACAACACACCGTGTAGTTAACCCACCGCGCGAAATGATGAAGTTTTCACGTTTCTCGGTACCTTTCTTCCTGCACCCAAAATCGGGAATGGATTTGACCAGTCTGGAATCAACCATTGATGCCGAGCATCCAAAACAATTTAGCGACATTACTGCCGGGCAATACCTCGACGAGCGTTTACGCGAAATTGGCTTGAAGAAGTAATTCCCCCCGCCCCCTAAAGGAGGAGAAGGGAGTCAAGAATCGAGAATTAAGAATCGAGAGAAATTAACGCAATGGGCCATTCATAATGAATGGCCCATTGCGTTAAAAAAACTTTGTCATTGCTGACTAATAGCGTGGCAATCCCGTCGCCAATGCTTATTCCGTCTGTATATCTACGAGATTGCTACGTCGTTCCTCCTCGCAATGACAAATGTTGTAAATTCATTCCCCAAACATTCATATTTAAACCCTGTTCAACAAAAATGATTCCTGAAAGAAGAAAGAAACTAATAGCCATTGTAATCGTCATCATCAGCATTGGCTTTTTGGCGTTGAGTGCATTTATAGCTCATTTTCCTACCACGCTTTTGGATGAACATTTTTCTGAAAAGATCCAATCGTACCAAAACCCAACTTTGAGCATCGTGATGGAGCAGATCAGTTGGTTTGGCTACTTTCCGGGTTCTATCATTATGGTTGTGCTGGCATCGCTTGCGTTTTTGCTGTTTAAATATAAACGAGAAGCTTTGTTTATGCTGCTAACTGCTTTGGCGGGTTTAGTGAGTACTATATTTAAGGTTATGGTTAATCGCCCAAGGCCATCTGAGCCACTGGTCCATGTTTTTAAAAAAGCGGCACAACAGAGTTTCCCAAGTGGGCACGTGTTGTTTTATGTGGTTTATTTCGGTATGCTCACTTTGTTGATGATCCAGTTAAAGGAAATTCCCAAATTCATCAGAGTTATAGTATCAGTTATATCCCTGTTCCTGATATTCACTATCCCATTTTCGCGTATTTATTTAGGCGCGCATTGGTTTACCGATGTAGTTGGCGGAGCGTTAATTGGTATGGTGTGTTTATATACGTTAAGCTATTTCTATGAGCGGAAAGCTACAAAGGTTTATGAGAATAAGGCGTAGAGAACTCTTTTGTCATATTGAGTTATAAAATCCGGGGCCTCTAAGGGTTCAATGACATGTTTGAAAATCAGCTACTTAATAAACATGTCATGGGTAGCGATAGCGAAGAATCTTCTTCGACATGCTAATCGAACATGTATTAGCGAAGAAGATTCCTCGTACCTCGGAATGACAAAAAGGGAATATAAAACAAAAAAGCATCCGTTCTGCGGATGCTTTTCTATAAGTCTTTTGTCTTTAATCCTTCTTCCAACTAAAATAGCTGTTCGATAATCTGGTCTGTCGACATGCCTTCTGCCTCAGCCTGGTAGCTGCGTACAATACGGTGCCTTAAAATGGCTTTGGCAACAGCTTGTACATCTTCAATATCGGGCGAATACTTACCACTGATTACCGCGTGGCATTTGGCTCCCAGTATTAAAAACTGTGATGCCCGCGGGCCAGCGCCCCAGCTTAATAGACGTTTTACTAATGGTGTGGCCATCTCGCCTTGGGGGCGGGTTTTAGCTACTAGTTTAACAGCGTATTCCAATACATGATCTGTAACCGGGATATTGCGCACCAGTTGCTGAAAATACATAATCTGCTGCCCGTTCAATATTTTGTTAACCTCAGCTACTGTAGTGCCCGTGGTGTTTTTTACCACCTGTAATTCTTCGGCAAAGGTTGGATAGTTTAAGGCTACGTTAAACATAAACCTGTCCAGCTGTGCCTCGGGCAGGGGGTAGGTACCTTCCTGCTCAATAGGGTTTTGTGTAGCCAGTACAAAAAAAGGCTGCGCCAGTTTATAGGTAATACCCGATGCTGTTACAGATTTTTCCTGCATGGCTTCGAGCAGCGCTGCCTGTGTTTTGGGCGGCGTACGGTTTATTTCATCGGCCAAAATAATGTTCGAGAACACGGGGCCGTGAATGAACTTAAAATTGCGGTCTTCGCCCAGAATTTCCGAACCGATAATATCAGACGGCATCAAATCTGGAGTAAACTGGATGCGTTTAAAATCAAGGTCGAGCACACGTGCTACGGTTTGTACCAGCAAGGTTTTAGCCAGGCCCGGTACGCCAACCAGCAAGCAGTGCCCATTGCTGAATACGGCGATCAAAACAGATTTAACAACGTCATCCTGCCCAACAATAACTTTCGCTATTTCGGCACGTGTGAGTTCATAGGCCCGCTTTAAGGCGTCGGCCGCTTCTACTTCTGATCTGTATTCTGCTTGCATATTAAGGTTTAGCTGCGGCTACTGCAGGCGCGCCTGCCCATGATTTTAGTTGCGGACAAGATTGATATTCGGGATCGATACGGATAAATGTTTCTTTACGTTTTTTCTCGAACCAGGTACTTACCGTACGATTAAGCTTTTCTGAATAAGCAGCATCCTTTAGCTTAGGGAAATCCTGCGCCAGGTTGGCTTTATGTGCGTCGGTAACTGAGCGCAGTAAAAATAACTTGTAGCTTTTTTTAGTGTCCTGGCCGGTAAACAAGATAGGTTTTGATATTTCGCCAACTTTCATCGTATCAACCACCAAAGCAATTTGTGGGTCTAATTTATCGGTAGGGATAAAGGTAGTACGTGTTTGCACGTTATCGGCATTCAACATCATACCGCCATTGTATTTGGTTTCTTTATCGTCCGAATAGTAAGAAGCTGCACTCGAGAAGTCGATCTGTTTATTCTTGGTCAGCAGCGTATACACACTATCTGCCTTTAATTTAGCGCGGTCTAAACTGCCCTGGGTAATTTGTGGCATAATCAAAATGTGTCGTACGTGTACCTGCTCGCCGCGACGCTCAATTACCTGCAAAAAGTGAAAGCCAAAATCTGTTTCAAATACCGGAGAAATTTCACCGGCTTTTAACTTAAAGGCCATTGCGCTAAATTCTTTTACGAACGTACTACGATCTGCAAAGCCTAAATCGCCACCCTCTACTGCCGAACCCGGATCTTGTGAATATAAGCGGGCCAGTGTACCAAAGTCTTCACCTTTTTTCACACGGTCATGTAATTCCTGTGCTTTTTGGCGGTACAATTCTTTCTCTTCCTTACTTAAAGTTGGGTTAAACGCAATTTCACCTACCTCAACTTCTTTGTTATATGACATTAAGCTATCGGCAGGGATCTTTTTATAAAAAGTTTCTACCTCCAAAGGCGTAACGCTGATTTTTTCTGTGATCTTGCCACGCATACGATCAGCTACCATACTTTCGCGGATCTCGTTACGGATCTCATCTTTATACTGAATAACTGAACGACCAAGGAATTGCTCCAGCCTGTCTTGTCCGCCGGCGCGTTGCAGCATGCTACGCATTTTACGGTCAATCTCGCTGTCAACCTCGTCTTCCTTAACAGTAACGCTATCGATAACTGCTTGCTGGGCTAATATTTTTTGGGTTAGTAAGTTCTGCATTACCTGGCATTTAATGCCGGGGTTTGGTGCACCGCCCTGGGCAAGGTACTGCGCATATTGCATCTCGATGTCCGACTGTAAAATAATACCACTGCCTACAACACCCGCAATTTTATCCATCGAACGTTGTGCCTTTGAAACTGACACGATCAGTAAAAAGCCTAATATGGCTATTCCGAATTTTCTCATTTATAATTTTAATAATCCCTAATCAATACCTACGGCACGATTAACCTTCAAATTTCGCAAAATTTATTGAACTGCAGCCCCTTAAAAGTTATTTTACTCCTAAATACTGATATTTTACGAATATGCAGATAATGGCTCGCTTGCTTTAACTATTTTTGGTTAAATTTTGTTAAATATGGCAACTGATAATCCGGCTTTACTCCACTACTTTTTACAGGATGATTTGTACCTGCTTAATGAAGATAAAAACGCCTATAACGGCGAGCCAAAGCAGATAATAACACAGCAAGCCGAAACCATTATTTCACCTATAGCTGAAGCACCCGCAGAGCCAATAACCATACCAGTACCTGAAACGCCGAAACCCGAATTTAAGTACTTAGGCGGCAATAAAAAGCAGTTTTTAATACTAGTGAATTATGCTGCTTTGGC
>CAHJXH010000061.1 GCA_903644075.1 Sphingobacteriaceae bacterium
AAACCCAGGACTGTTTTTTAAAACATAAAAATGGTCGGAATTTCTTCCGACCATTCGTGGCTCATCGCGTCCCTTTTCTATATTCAAAACCGAAAGGTTAATTAGTTCATTTGTCTGCGGATGATGTTTAATGCACCACCTGCTTTAAACCACTCAATTTGTTGAGCGTTATAAGTATGGTTAACAGGGAATGATTCTGTTGAACCATTTTTATGATGTAATACCACGGTTAATTGTACACCTGGTGCAAAGGTGGTTAAACCTAAGATATCAAATGTATCATCTTCCTGAATTTTATCATAATCTGCAGTGTCTGCAAAAGTGATACCCAGCATACCTTGTTTCTTAAGATTGGTTTCGTGGATACGGGCAAATGATTTTACCAGGATTGCACGTACACCTAAGTGGCGTGGTTCCATAGCTGCGTGCTCACGTGATGAACCTTCACCATAGTTTTCGTCACCCACTACGATTGAACCGATACCGTGCGCTTTGTAATCACGTTGGGTGGCCGGAACAGGGCCGTATTCGCCGGTTAATTCGTTTTTAACTGAATCTGGGCTATTGTTAAAATAGTTGATAGCACCGATCAGCATGTTGTTTGAAATGTTATCCAGGTGACCACGGAATTTCAACCAGGGGCCAGCCATTGAGATATGATCCGTAGTACATTTACCTTTAGCCTTAATCAACAGTTTCAAGCCGGTGATGTCTGTACCCTCCCAGGCTGCAAATGGCTCAAGCAATTGCAAGCGAGCTGATTTTGGATCAACCTTAACTTCAACTGCGCTGCCATCTTCTGCTGGTGCCTGGTAACCTGCATCTTCAACTGCATAACCTTTAATCGGCATTTCAATACCAACCGGTTCGTCAAATTTCACTTGCTCACCAGCTTCGTTGGTTACAGTGTCAGTTAGCGGGTTAAAGCTTAAATCGCCAACAATAGCAAATACAGTAACAATCTCAGGAGATGCTACGAATGCGTGTGTATTAGGGTTCCCATCCTGGCGTTTAGCGAAGTTACGGTTAAACGAAGTAATGATAGAGTTTTTGCGGGTTGGATCATCAGTATGGCGTGACCACTGACCGATACACGGACCGCAAGCATTTGCCAATACTACACCACCAATTTGTTCAAATGTATTTAAGTAACCATCGCGTTCAACAGTGTAACGTACGAGCTCAGAGCCTGGGGTTACAGTGTATTCTGCTTTAGCTTTTAAGTTTTTATCGATAGCTTGTTGCGCGATAGAAGCTGCACGGGTAATATCTTCGTAAGATGAGTTGGTACAAGAACCAATTAAACCAACTTCCAGTTTTACCGGCCAGTTGTTTTCTTTAACAGCGGCAGCAAATTTAGAGATAGGCCAAGCCAAATCCGGGGTGAACGGACCGTTTACATGTGGCTCTAACTCGCTCAGGTTAATTTCGATTACCTGATCAAAATATTGTTCCGGGTTAGCGTAAACATCAGCGTCACCAGTTAAGTACTCGGCAATAGCGTTAGCTGCGTCTGCAATTTCGCCACGTTGTGTGCCGCGCAGGTAAGTTTCAGCTTTTTCGTCGTAACCGAAGATAGAGGTAGTAGCACCAATTTCAGCACCCATGTTACAGATAGTACCTTTACCGGTTGCAGATAACGAACGGGCACCTTCGCCGAAGTATTCAACGATAGCACCTGTACCACCTTTTACAGTAAGGATACCAGCTACTTTAAGGATAACGTCTTTAGCAGAAGTCCAGCCAGAAAGTTTACCGGTTAAGTGTATACCAATTAATTTAGGGAATTTAAGCTCCCAAGGCAAGCCGGCCATAACATCGCAGGCATCAGCACCACCAACGCCAATAGCAACCATACCCAAACCACCTGCGTTAGGTGTGTGTGAGTCGGTACCGATCATCATACCACCCGGGAAAGCGTAGTTCTCTAACACTACCTGGTGGATAATACCTGCACCTGGTTTCCAGAAGCCGATACCATATTTATCAGAAACAGACGATAAGAAATCGTATACTTCTTTGTTAATGTCTTTTGCAGTAGAAAGATCCTGATCTGCGCCAATTTTAGCCTGGATCAAGTGATCGCAATGCACGGTAGAAGGCACAGCCACTTGCGGGCGGCCAGCCTGCATAAACTGCAATAATGCCATTTGTGCAGTAGCATCCTGCATCGCTACACGGTCTGGTGCAAAGTCAACGTAGTCAACACCACGGCCAAATGCAGTTTTAGCATCACCTTCAGAAAGGTGAGCGTACAAAATTTTCTCTGTAAGCGTTAAAGATTTTCCGGTCGCTTTACGGGCAGCGTCAATACGCGTGCTGTAGCGGTCGTAAACCTTTTTGATCATGTCTAAATCAAAAGCCATTTGTATTTGATTTTATAAGTAAAAAGTAATTCCGATGTTTTAACCCTTTAACAGGCCTAACGCGGCGAATGTACAAAATTTAACACCCAATTGGTAACGTAGGTTTGGGCAAATGTTATTTGGATATATTCTAAATAATGTATCCCCCCAGCCCCCTAAAGGGGAGGCTTTGAAATTAACTTCTGTTCCCCCTTTAGGGGGTTAGGGGGCTTTTAGTAAATTTCATTTCCCTTAGTCAGTATCACAGGCTCGCCATCCGTTACCAAAATAGTGTGCTCATGTTGGGCTACAAAGCCGCCTTTGTTACCGGTTAACGTCCATTTATCTGCGCCTTCGTTAGCGTAAGTAGAGTGGGTGGCTATAAAAGTTTCAATGGCAACAGTTGAATTTTTACGGAAGCGGGCTTTATTCTCCGGATCGCGGTAATTTAATATTTCGTGCGGTGCTTCATGCAGGCTGCGGCCTACACCGTGGCCGGCAAGATTTTTAATTACTTTGAAACCATGCTTAGCCGCTTGTTTTTCAATTAACAAACCAATGTCGGCTATTTTAACACCGCCTTTAATTTGGCTAATGGCTGATTGTAGGATCTGCTTTGACGCTTCGATCAATGGTGTGTGATTGTTAATGTCTTCGCCTATAACAAAAGAACCTCCATTATCTGCCCAGAAGCCATTTAGCTCGGCTGATACGTCGATATTGATGAGGTCACCCTCTTTCAAAATTTTATCTGTAGACGGGATGCCGTGCGCAGCTTCGTGGTTAGTAGAGATACAGGTATAACCCGGAAAACCATAAGTAAGCTTAGGTGCCGATTTTGCACCGGCAGCTTCCAGTAAGGCACCGCCAAAATCGTCCAGCTCTTTGGTCGACATGCCGGGTTTGCAATGTTCGCGCATGGCCTTCAGCACTTGTGCCACAACATCACTTATTTGTTGCATGCCCAAAAGTTCGTCGTTTGAAGTAATTGACATTGTACTATATATAAAGGTATATACAAAGATACCAATTATTGATCAGGCATTATATTGTATCAATTGCAGATGATACTGATGTGGCAGTAATATTACGAAAGGGGGATGAAGGTTAATTACGAAGATCTCTCTCGCTGTCGCAAGTTTAGCGCAGCGTAACTTGTGACTTATCTGTTGTAAGCTTTCAGCTTACGTAAGGTGATACCTTACCATAATATTACCACAGGTTGGAAACCTGCGGTAGCAACAATCTTGGTCTTGATTCTGGGCTCTTGCTTCTCTTACTTTAGCGCTTCAAAACTATACCCCTCCTTACTCCAATACTCCATCGCTCTCGGCAACACGTACTCCAATCGATTAAAAGCTTTCAAACTATCATGAAACACCACAATTGATCCATTCTCGGTATGCTTTATCACATTCTTCAAGCAATTCTGCGGTTCTAAACTCATATCAAAATCGCCGCTCAGTACATCCCACATAATAATCTTCAAATCTGAATACAGATTCTGCAGCGCCTTAGCCTGCGATTTTTTAATACGACCATAAGGCGGACGAAACAACATTGATTGCGTTAGTTCCTGGCAAGCCAGCATGTCTTTAATATATGTATCGTCGTTAGTTTTCCAGCCTTTGAGGTGATGAAAAGTATGATTGCCAATAGCGTGGCCATCTGCTTTTAACTGCTCAAAAACATCGGGATGTTTGCGTATATTATCGCCAATGCAGAAGAAAGTGGCTTTGGCCTGGTACTGTTTTAAAATTTTTAATACAAACGGTGTAACAACAGGTATGGGGCCGTCGTCAAACGTCAAATAAATGATCCGCTTATCACGATCTTCATTCCACAAAAAGTCGGAATAAAATTGCTTAAGCAGCCAGGGTGTTTTTACCAGGTACATTTACAAATTAAATTAAAATAGTTTCACCTTTAACAATAAAAATCGGGGATACAATGTAAGCACTTGTGCAAAATTGTAAATACAACATTATGAAACACCTGTTTACTATAAAAAATTTAAAACCCGCCGCTTTGATGCTTCTCCTGCTTTCGGGAGTTGCTGCAAATGCCCAGGAGAAAATCTCGCTTCAAACAGCTATCCAAAACGCGCTCGACCGTAACCTGCAAATCAAACAATCGCAGTTTACCGAGGCTTTGGCTACCGAAGATTATAAACAGGCAAAGTATAATATGCTGCCTAATGTAAATGCAACCGGGCAGGGTTCGTACAACTTTGGTCGTAGCCCCAACTTAACTACCTACGCCTATACCAACCAAACATTTTATTATGTTAACGGCCAGGCGCAGGCGTCTCTTATTTTGTTTCAGGGCAGGCAATTGCATGAGCAGATATTGGCCAGTAAACTTGCGCTTGAGGCTGATAAAAACAGCACAGCCAAGGTAAAGAATGATTTAGTGCTTAACGTAGTAACCACCTTTTTGTCGGCGTTAAACAACCAGGATTTGGTAAGTGCTGCTAAGCAACAAATCGATATTGCACAGTTAACATTAGATCGTACCGGCAAAAGTCTAAAGGTAGGTAACTCTACCATGGCCGATTTGTCGCAATCAAAGGCACAGCTTGCAACAGCCGAACTTAACTTAACTAATGCGCAAAACGCATTCGAGTCATCCGTTCTCACGCTAAAGCAGTACATGGAAATGGACCCTAACACGCCTATAACAATTGATAGGCCGGATGTTACTAAAATAGCAGACTTAAAAACGGCTTATGACGCTAATTATGTGATCAGCACCGCGCTTAAAATAAACCCGGATATTAAACTGGCCGAAAGCCAGGAGCGCACTTACGCCGAACAGATAAAAGTCGCCAGAACCAGCTACTATCCTACGCTATCGTTATTTGGTAGCTTTGGATCTAACTATTCCAGTATTTCGCAAAATATAATAGGCGGGCAAACCATCAGCCAGCAAATTGGCTTAGTGCAGGGCACAAATCAGCCGGTTTTTTCACAGATCACCGCGCCGATAGTGGCAACCTCTTATCCGTTTGCAAGCCAGTTTGGTAATAACTATAACGGTTCAGTTGGGGTTAATTTGCAAATCCCTATTTTCGGTAAGTTCCAGGTGCGTACAACGGTTCGTAAGGCTAAACTGAGCTATGAAAACGCCGCGGTTACTACTCAGCTGGCCAAAAATACCCTAACTAAAACCATAAGCCAGGCAGTATTAGATGCACAGGCAGCCGCGAAAAAATATCAATCGGCTTTGCAAACTTACCTGGCTAATAAAGATGCCTATACCGTAACACAGCAACGCTATAATGTGGGCCTGGTAAACTCGCTTGATTATAATACCTCGTTAACTAACCTTAACAAATCGCAGTTTGATATGATCTCTGCGCAATACGAGATGATTTTCAGAAGCAAGGTAATTGATTATTATCTTGGTAATCCTATAACACTTTAAACAATAAAAATCATTATTTAATAATGGGAAAGACTACAAAATACGTTTTAATTACTCTGGGAGTACTTATTGTATTATTCATTGTTGGTAAAGCAACAGGTATTATCGGTAAACCAGATAAAACGCAGGTTGCAACCGAAAAAGCTGCCGCACGCGATATTAATGAAGTGGTATCGGCAAGCGGTAAAATTAAACCCGAGGTTGAAGTAAAGATCAGCTCTGAAGTTTCGGGCGAAGTTGTTGAACTGCCGATTAAAGAGGGTGATGTTGTGAAAAAAGGCCAGTTGCTTTGTCGCGTACGTCCGGACATATTGAAATCTGGTTACGAGCGTGCGGTAGCATCATACAACAGCCAAAAAGCAAGTGTAGGTAATGCCAGCCAAATGCTGGTACAGGCACAGGCCAACTACGCCAACTCAGAAGCCAAATATAAAAGAACCAAAGAGCTTTACGATAATAAGGTAGTTACGGCATCAGAGTTTGATGCTGCTAAGGCAGAGTATATGGGAGCCAAAGCTAATATCGAAGCTTTAAAGCAAAGTGTAGTTGGTTCTCAATATGGTTTAGCACAATCACAGGCTTCGGTAAAAGAAGCGCAGGATAACCTGGCCAAAACCAGCATTTACTCACCGGTTGATGGTGTGGTGTCAAAATTATCTATCGAACAGGGTGAGCGTGTAGTAGGTACTGCACAAATGACAGGTACCGAAATTATGACCATATCTGACCTGAGCAAAATGGATGTAAATGTTGATGTGAACGAAAACGATATTAACCGGGTGCATCTGGGCGATTCATCAAAAATTGAGATCGATGCCTTTAACGATAAAACCTTTGCCGGTGTTGTTTACGAGATCGGTAGCTCGGCCAATGTAGTAGGTACCAATGCCGACCAGGTGACTAACTTTACCGTGAAGGTGCGCATCAACCCAGCATCATATGCAGATCTGATCAATAAGAGCGTTAACGGGCATTCACCATTCCGCCCGGGTCTCACCGCTACTGTCGATATTCAAACTAATCATACCCATGCCTTGTCGGTTCCTATCCAATCGGTTACTACCCGCGAAGAGAAGAAAGATGATGGCATGAAGAAAAAAGATGATAGTGATAACAGTACCGACAAGAAAAAGATAGGTGCGGTAACTAAAGAATATGTGTTTGTGTACAAAGCAGGCAAAGTATCACAAGTTGCAGTTACAACAGGTATACAGGATGATACCAATATCCAGATCCTAACCGGCCTTAAAGACGGGGATGAGGTAGTTGCTGGCCCATATTCTGCTATCTCTAAAACATTGAAAGATAAGATGGATGTAGAGAAAGTGGATAAATCGAAACTATTTAGTTCGGATAATAAGTCGAAGGATAACTAATAACTGATTAATATTTTTTTATTTTGTCCTGCAAGAACAAATTGGTTCTTGCAGGACTTTTTATTTAATGAATACCCAAAACAAAATAGCAATTATTGGTGGTGGCAGCTGGGCTACAGCAAACATCAAAATGCTGGCTGATAACACAGTCGAAAAAGAAATTTTCTGGTGGATGCGCAATGCAGACGCCGTAGCACACATACGCGAATTTAAACACAACCCTAATTACCTGAGTTCGGTTGAAATTAAGCTTCCGAAGCATCATATTTCTACAGATATAAAGCACGTTATCGGCGAGGCCAATTTTATAGTTTTAAATGTGCCTGCTGCCTTTTTGAAAGAAGCCCTAACCGGTATTACAGCCGAAGACCTGAAAGGTAAATATATGGTATCGGCCATTAAGGGTATTGTGCCCGATGAGAACCAGATCATAGGCGAATTTCTGAATCAACACTATAATATTCCCTTCGATCACTTTTTGGTGCTGAGCGGCCCGTGCCACGCCGAAGAGGTTGCGTTGGAGAAGCTATCTTATTTAACCATTGCATCCGGCGATCCGGAATTAGCAGCGCACTTTGCCGGGTTAATTAATACCCGCTATATCCAAACCATCGTATCTGACGATATTTATGGTACCGAATGGGGGGCAGTGCTTAAAAATATTTATGCCGTAGCCAGTGGTATTTGCCACGGTATTGGTTATGGCGATAATTTCCAGGCGGTACTAATCTCTAATGCGATCCGCGAGCTGGAGCGTTTTGTTGCTGCCGTGCATCCCATCAATCGTGATATTAAAGAATCGGCTTACCTGGGCGATTTGCTGGTGACTGCCTACTCACAATTTAGCCGTAACCGTACCTTCGGTAATATGATAGGTAAAGGCTATACCGTAACCTCGGCCCAACTGGAAATGAATATGATTGCTGAAGGCTATTATGCAGTAAATTGCCTACACCAGGTGAATAAACAGTACAAAGTTGCTATGCCTATATGTGAGGCTGTTTATGCCATTTTATACAAGAAAAAGGCACCTGTGCCACAAATGCAACATTTGGCAGGACAATTGAGTTAGTATCTGAAATACAAATTCAGAAACTATGAAAACTACCTTCAAATCACTATTATTAGCCGGTGCTATGTTTTGCGCAGCACAATCATACGCGCAAAGCGATGCTAAAAAAGCAGAACACAGTGTTGGCCACGCGGCTACCGATGTTGGTCATAAAACTTCAGAAGTTGCTTCGAAAGGATCATCTGCAGTAATAGATAAAAAATATGCTGGCAAATGCGGCCCGCATGGCGAAACCATCTATATTAATAAAAAATCGCAATACTACTACGTAGATAAAAAAGGCCATCGTGTTTATCAAAAGAGATCTCAATTGATGGACAAGAAAGATATGGAACATCACAAAATGTAATATCAAAGCCGGGCTTTATGGCCCGGCTTTATTTATCTACCTCATTACCCATGAAAAACGCGGCTTTAATTATAGTTCATTGTGCAATTGCTATTGTATTGTTTGGCGTTGCCTGTGCAGGTAATACGCAGAGCAAGCTTAAAGGCAATTGGCATTCTAAACAAGGTTCGGTGCTGAAAATTACAGATAACGAATTTATGGCCGATAACAACTCGCCCTCAGAAGATTATATTCTGAAAGGTGATACCATTTATACTTCATTTCAGGGTAACCAGCCTTATACCCGCTTTGTTATTGAGCACCTGGACGATCATCAATTAAGGTTGCAATATCCCGATTCTACTAAAATAGAATTTGCCCGATAACACAAAAGCCCTCCGGATTGCTCCGAAAGGCTTTAACTAACTAAACTAAAACTAAAATTTTTATAGCGAACGTAAACGTATTAACTACGGTTACGACGTTCTGAACGATCTTCGCGACGTTTGCCAGAGAAATCTCTGAAACCACCACCGCTGCTTCTTTCGCCGCCACCAGCACCGCCTTCGCGACGTTGGTAACCACCGCCACCGCTTCCGCCTTCACGACGGTTGCCTCTGAAGCCGCCGCCACCACTGCCGCCTTCGCGACGTTGGTAACCACCACCACCAGAACCACCACGGCTGCCACCTTCAGGACGGTCATCGCCAGATATTTCTATGCGAACCTCACGGCCTTTATATTGGATAGCTTTGAATGCGTTCATTACAGTGTCCTTATCAGCATTGGCAACCTCGAAGAAAGAGTAAACACCCTTAACATCAATTTTACCTACTGTACGGCCAACTATACCGGTGTTGTTGCAGATATAACCAAGCATTTCGCCACGGCCAAATCCATCAACAGAACCAAGGTTAATGAATAACCTGGTAAACTCACCGTTGTTACCACGAACAAAACGTTCGCCGGTTGCACCCTCTCTGTCTCTGAAACGAGCCTCTTCAGGAGCGTTCAAATCAGGAGCGTTTTTGTAATATTCTAAAAAGCGGTTAAACTCTAAAGATGCAAAACGTTTAATCAGATCCTCTTTGCTCAAGTCGGCAAACTCATCCATAATACGTGGGATGTATTGCTCAATCTGAGTTTCATTCACAGTTACGTTATGTACTTTGTGAATTAAAGAGAATAATTGTTTTTCGCAAACATCAAAGCCATTAGGTATTTCTGCTTTAATAAAGTTCTTACCAATTACTCTTTCAATCTGGCGAATTTTGCCTAATTCTTTTGAGTTGATGATAGCGATAGATACACCTGTTTTACCTGCACGGGCTGTACGGCCGCTACGGTGAGTGTAGTTTTCGATCTCATCTGGCAACGAGTAGTTAATAACGTGTGTAACATCATTAACGTCGATACCACGTGCAGCTACGTCTGTTGCAATTAACAGTTGTAAACTACGCTCGCGATAACGTTTCATTACCTTATCGCGTTGTTGCTGTGATAAGTCACCGTGTAAAGAATCGGCATTGTAACCATCTTTAATCAGTGCTTCAGCAATTTCCTGAGTTTCAATTTTGGTACGGCAAAATACGATACCAAAAATATCAGGGTTAAAATCAACAATACGTTTAAAAGCAGCGTATTTGTCGCGGGCACGTACTACATAGTACTCGTGCTCAATGTTAACGTTTCCGGTATTTTGCTTACCCATGGTAAGTTCATGCGGATCGGTCATGTACTTTTTAGCTATGCGCCTAACTTCGGCAGGCATAGTGGCCGAGAATAGCCATGTTTTTTTCTCAGGTGGGGTCGTAGATAATATCTCGTCGATATCATCCTGAAATCCCATATTCAGCATTTCGTCTGCTTCGTCTAATACTACGTAACGTATATCAGAAAAATCAATCGCTTTGCGGCCGATAATATCCAACATACGGCCCGGGGTAGCAACCACGATCTGAACACCACGCTTAATACTGCGCAGTTGGTCCATAATGCTTGTGCCACCATAAACAGCCACAACGTTAACGTTAGGCAAGTTTTTGGCGTAGTTTTTCAAGTCACTCGCAATTTGCAAACACAACTCGCGTGTAGGGCAAAGCACTAATGCTTGTGGATGATTTTCTTCGAAATCAATTAATTCTAGTAGAGGCAGTCCGAATGCAGCCGTTTTTCCGGTTCCCGTTTGGGCTAATCCGACAAAATCGTTGCTGCCAGACAATAGAACAGGAATAGATGCTTCCTGTATTGGAGTTGGGGCGGTAAAACCTAACTCGCTAATGGCATTAACAATGTCATGACGGATTCCCAGTTCAATAAATGGGTTGTTCATGAATTTAAATAACGAACTTGGCAACATCGCCAAATCGAGTGCAAAGGTACGTTATTTAAATTTCAAATCAAATAGTTATTTGCAAATGGCATTATTTAGCCTAACTGTTTGATTATTTGAGTGGTATTAGCGTAATCTATCTGCAGATCGTACCAGTTTTTCATCTCTTTGAATAGCTTTGGCTGCGAAAATCAGCATCACAATGCTAAGGCTTGATAAGAATAACCCGATACCCATATTGTTGGTGCCAATGGTAATGCCGCCTGTAACGCCTTTTACAGTTTGCGCCATCCAGAAGCTATAACCGATGATAACCAGTATAGCGCTGTAGCAAAAAGTGATTTGCTTTTTGCGGTTCTTGTACAGAAATATGACGATTAGCGGGATAAGGCCAATTATAGCAGTAACTGCTGTTAAAGCCACAAAAACTTCGGTATGGGTTTCTTGTCCGTTTACCACTTGGTATAAGCCGGTAACTTTAATAGTGGTGAGTATCCCGTTAAGCTCAACATTGTGCGCCAATGGAAACAGGTATAGCGCGAAAATTAAAATGCCGGCCAGCAGCAGGTATATAGATTGTATTCTTTGTATCATAGTTGTATTAAGAGTTGCAAAGATAATATTTGTTTCACTAAAACATAAGTATGCATAGCCTGCGGTTTATTAACTTTGCGCGTGGCCGAACAACAACGTTATTTTATAGAGCTAGCTTATGACGGTACCAATTACCACGGCTGGCAAACCCAGCCCAATGCCGTAACGGTACAAGAAATGCTGAACAAAGCATTGAGCACTTTATTAAGGCAGCCTATAGAAACTTTAGGTTGCGGCCGCACGGATACCGGTGTGCATGCCACGCAGTTTTATGCGCATGTAGACGTCGCCCCCCAGCCCCCTAAAGGGGGAGCAGAAGCGGACGGTGGTTCCCCCTTTAGGGGGTTAGGGGGCTTGAATGCCCTGTTACCATACGACATTGCAGTATCGCGGATTATACCGGTTGAGGCAGAAGCCCATGCCCGTTTCGATGCCACGCTGAGATCTTATGAATATCATGTGCATTTTCAGAAAGATCCCTTTAAAACCAAATATTCGTGGTTGCTGAGGGATAAGCCAGATGTTGAGCTGATGAATGAAGGCGCTAAGATTATGATGGAGTATATCGATTTTAGCTGTTTCAGTAAATCGAACACCCAGGTGTTTACCAATAATTGCAAAATTAGCCGTGCCGAATGGGTAGAGAACCATGATGGTAGTTTAACCTTCCATATCTCGGCCGACCGTTTTTTACGTAATATGGTAAGGGCAATTGTGGGTACCATGATGATGGTCGGCAAAAAAGAAATAGAGCCCGAGGCCATCAGGCAAATTATAGAAAGCAAAAACCGCAGCAAAGCCGGAACATCTGTGCCTGCCTGCGGCTTATATTTAACAGAAGTAAAATACCCTTATCCCCTTTAGTGGGATAGAAACAAGAACCAAGAGACAAGAAACAAGATGAGAAAAGTCTTGACTCTTGGTTCTTGTTTCTTGATTCTGTGCGAGGGGAACGAGCACAAGAATGAGTAACGTAACCGGAAATGCCATCGACTGGCGATTAATGCGACGGGTAATGCACTATGTAAAGCCATACAGGCTTACGTTTGCTATTGCTGCTTTCCTCACTATATTTTTAGCGGTAATTGCGCTTGTACAGCCGATACTGATTCAGCGTACGCTGGATAAATACATTGTAGTGGGCGATTATAACGGATTGGTTTTTATGGTGAGCCTGATGATCGGTCAGCTGGCTATACAAACAGTGGCGCAATACTGGCAAACTTACATGACCAACGCCCTGGGCCAATCGGTAATTAAAGATTTACGGATGGATGTATTTAACCACATTATTAGCCTGCGGTTAAAATATTTCGATAAAACGCCTATCGGGATGCTGATTACCCGTACGGTATCAGACCTGGAAACCATCGCAGATATTTTCTCGGAAGGCTTGATCTCTATAGCGGGTGATTTATTGCTGGTAATTGCCATTGTAATTTACATGCTGATTGAGGACTGGAAGCTAACGCTGATAACCTTAATCCCGATGCCTTTCCTTTTCCTGGCTACTTATGTATTTAAAGAAGCGATCAAATCTTCATTTCAGGAAGTGCGTACACAGGTATCACACTTAAATACATTTTTACAGGAGCATATCTCGGGTGTAAGCATTATCCAATACTTTGCCCGCGAAGACCAGGAGATGCGCAAGTTTGTGGATGTGAACATGAAATATCGCGATGCCAACATCCGCTCTAACTGGTACTATTCTATCTTTTTCCCTGTGGTTGAGATTCTGTTCGCCGTATGTATGGGCTTACTGGTTTGGTACGGTTGTAAAAGGATTTTATCTGATGGGGAGTTGGCCTCATTCTCCGCATCTAAACATGGCGTTACCCCGGGGTTGATCGTAGCTTTTATTTCTTTATTGAACTTATTGTTCCGTCCCATTCGCCAACTCGCCGATAAATTTAATACCCTGCAAATGGGTATGGTGGGTGCAGACAGGATATTCAAAGTATTGGATACTGATGAAGTTGCTGTAAACACCGGCCATATTAAGTCGGGCGAGATTATTGGCGATATCCAGTTCGAAAATGTGTGGTTTGCTTATAATGATGAGAACTGGGTACTAAAAGACATCAGCTTCCATATTAAACCGGGCGAAACATTGGCCTTAGTTGGGGCTACCGGTGCAGGGAAATCATCAACCATAAATATCTTAAACCGCTTTTATGAGATAGGGAAGGGTGAAGTAAAGGTAGATGGCATTAACCTGCAGGAATACGAAACAGGCTTTTTACGCTCGAAGATTGCCACGGTAATTCAGGATGTGTTCCTGTTTTCTGATACTATTGCCAATAATATCAGCCTCAATAATCCTGATATTACTTTAGATGAAATTATTAAAGCTGCCAAAGATGTAGGCGCACACGAATTTATTGAACGCCTACCCGGCGGTTATCAATATAACGTAATGGAACGCGGTGCAACGCTATCAGCAGGGCAGGCGCAGTTAATTTCGTTCATCCGCGCACTGGTGTATAATCCTGCAATTTTAGTTTTGGATGAAGCCACGTCATCTGTAGATACTGAAACAGAGCTACTAATCCAAAACGCCATTGATAAGTTGATGGAAGGCCGCACAGCCATTGTAATTGCGCACAGGCTATCCACCATCCAAAAGGCAGACAAGATCATTGTGCTAGATCACGGAGAGATCAAAGAAATAGGTACCCACCAGGAGTTGTTACGAATCCCCGGCGGTTTCTACCGCAAGTTGTATGATCTGCAATTTAATTCGGCTGGAATATCGAGGTAGTTGTCGGTTGTCTGTTATCGGTTGTCAGTAAGATAAGTCCGACAACAGACAACCGATAACAGACAACTATTCCTTCGGCGGGGTTTTAATAGGGTTTACGGGTTCTTCGTCGTTGCGGCGTTGTTTATCAACGTTGCCAAAGTTGGCGTTGTCTTCATGGTATTCTTTATCTTCTTTTTTTACCACGCTTTTGTGGCCGTTATCATTGGGCCTGTCGGTTGGTGTATCAGATGGCGATGGTTTATTTGAATCGTTTGCTGGCTTTGTCATGATGTAAGTGTTATTGTTGATAGATTAACTCATGCAGCGATTTTTTGTTTAAATCCGTCTCAATCTGCTTTAATGAATACCACAATTTTATTACAATAAGGGGTTGTTACTTTTTAAGATTTGGTGCGTCTATACAATGAAACCAAAAACTAAACCCTATGAAAAAGTTATTATTACTGCTGCTGTTTGTAGCGCCAATTTATTGCTTTGCCCAAGCCGATTCGTTAAAGTACAAGCCGAAAGAAGAATTTTGTGAAGTAGAAGCCGAACATTATTACTTCGGGTATCAATTGAAAATAAATAACAAAGATGAAAGGTCTGGTAAACTAACATGGCTTAAAGATGCAAATAACAAAACCAGGCAGTTTAACTCTATGGCAGGCGTGCTTAATTATATGGCACAATACGGCTGGGTAATGATATCCTCATTTGCTGAAGTAGACCGCGGCAGCACAGGCCAGATACACTTGATTTTTAAACGATCACTTTAACTGCTATAAACTTGTTACAATAAACCGGGTTAACTTTTTATGGTGAGGCCAGTCATACAGCAAATCACAGTTTAATACCCCTATGAAAAAGGTGCTTAATTTATTGCTGCTTGCCTCGCCGTTTTATTCACTGGCGCAAACAGATTTTGGCCCAAACCGGCAAAAAGAAAAGTTTTGCCTGGTATATGTATATCCGCTCGGCGCAAAATATGAGGTAGCTATTGATGATGGTGCCAAAAACAAAGAGACCCTTCAATTTGATTCTATTGATGCTGTATTTAACTATATGGCTCAGTTAGGGTGGGTATTAAGTACCTCGGCATCAAACATAATGCAGCGTGGCACTGCATCTAATTTTGTGCTCATTTATAAACAACTTTTAGCTAGCTAAAATTTAGCTCACTGATAAAGCAGTTTAACGCAAAACAAATGCGTTAATTTTTGTTAAATCGTGTTAAAAGGGTTTACATAATCAACAGCAAAAGCAATAAATAGCTATAAAATTTTACCTTTATAGCCGGAATTGTAATTTTGCAAATCAAAGCGCATTTATGGAAGAATTTGAAGCAAGCTCGTCGGCCAAGAAAACAAAAGCCATTTACATATCTACTGTATTTGGTATAGCCATGGTATTATTAATGGTTGGCCTGTTGGGTTTGATACTTGTTCATGCCAATAACCTTTCGCGTTATGTGAAAGAGAACATCGTGGTAAACGTGTATGTTGATGAAACTACCCGCGAAACCGATGTGCTGCAGTTGCAAAAACAACTGGATAGCCACCCTTTTGTAAAACAAACCCAATACGTAAGTAAAGAGCTTGCTGCACGCAAAATGCAGAAAGACCTGGGCGAAGATTTTATCAAATTTTTGGGCGTTAACCCGCTGTCAGAATCAATAGACGTTTACCTGAAGGCAGAACATGCCAACAATGCGGATATCGCAGCCTTTAAAGCAGAATTGCTGAAAAACCCATTGGTGAAAGAGGTAAATTACCAGGCACCATTGGTTGATAAAATGAACCAGAACCTGGCATCAATCACCTTAATTATTTTGGTTTTCGCAGGCATATTTGTAGTAGTATCGGTAGCGCTGATTAATAACACGATCAGATTGGCTATCTACTCACAACGTTTCTTAATTAAATCAATGCAATTGGTAGGAGCAACCAAATCATTTATCCGCAAGCCATTTTTACTTTATGGTATTTGGCATGGTTTGCTGGGTGCGTTAATTGCCATTATTATTTTGGTGGGTACGTTGTTCCTGGCTATCAAACAAATCCCCGACTTGGTGATCCTGCAAAACTATACCGAGTTTGGTATCGTGTTTTTAGGTGTAATTGGCTTAGGTGTTTTAATAGCAGGCTTAAGCACTTTCCTGGCGGTAAACAGATTCCTTCGTTTAAAAATATACGACTTATACAGATAATATATTATGGCACAAAAGTATACACCATCTGCACGTACAGCGGGCACAACATCAACCAAACCTGCTGAAAACATTCAGCCGGTACAATTCATTTTCGAAAAAAGCAACTACATTTTACTGGCTGTTAGCTTTGTTGTTGTAGCGTTAGGTTTCGTATTAATGAGCGGCACTACCGACATTTATAGCTCAACCAAAATTGTGCTTGCACCACTGGTTGTATTAGCTGGTTTCGGCTTAGGTTTTTACGCTATCCTTAAAAAGCCTGCCGCTAAATAACCAATGAATTTAATCCACGTTATTATTCTGGCAATTATTGAAGGGTTGACAGAGTTTCTACCTATTTCCTCAACAGGCCACATGATTATTGCCGAATCTATTATGGGCGATAAGGGTGATTTTGTTAAGCTATTTACCGTAGCCATCCAGTTAGGTGCTATATTATCGGTAGTAGTTTTGTACTACAAAAGATTTTTAAAGTCGATAGATTTTTACGTAAAGCTATTGGTGGCGTTTATCCCCGCGGCAATTTTCGGTTTATTATTCGCCAAAAAAATTGATGCTTTATTAGATAGTGCCTTAACCGTTGGTATCACCCTGTTTATAGGCGGTATCATTTTATTATTTGTTGACAAATGGTTTAATAAACCTACAGTTACCGAAGAAAGCCAGATTGATAAACCAACAGCTTTGAAAATTGGTTTCTTCCAGTGTTTAGCCATGATACCGGGTGTATCACGTTCTGCCGCCAGTATAGTGGGTGGTATGTCGCAAAAGCTAAGTCGCACCGCTGCTGCCGAATTTTCATTCTTCCTGGCCGTACCAACCATGTTTGCCGCAACAGCTAAAAAACTATGGGATTTCCACAAAGAAGGCCACATTATCAGCGGCGAAGAAATTAAATTACTGGCTGTAGGTAACGTAATTGCATTTATCGTTGCCATGCTGGCTATTAAAACCTTTATCACTTTCTTAGAGAAAAGAGGTTTCAAAATGTTTGGTTTCTACCGTATTATTGTAGGTGGGGTTATTATTGCAGTTTACCTTTCGGGGCATACTTTGGAAGTAATTTAAGCTAAGAGAATCAGGAATCGAGGTCAAGAATCGAGACAAAAGATACTACGTAGAGACACAATACCTTGTGTCTCTTTTTTTTGCTTTTAAATCCCGTAGAGACACAATACCTTGTGTCTTGCTACAGATCGTAAATGCCTATTTGAATTGCAAACGAGACACAAGATATTGTGTCTCTACGGAATACTTGCCATAATTTAGCAGTGTGACGAACCCTTAATACCCTAATAATTGTGGCATCTTAATTTTCGGACAGCACAACATTGGCCACACCACACCCTTTCAAAGAAAATTGAGCAGCCACGAGCTTTCTTTTGGTACTCTTCTTTGGCGGTCAAAGAAAAGTACATCCACTGACGATTAATACTGCACACTACCATTCCTAATGGAAAACGGATTTATGCAATATTTAAGCTAATGCTAACCGGTCTGAGATTGCTTCGCAATGACGATGGGGGGCGATCTCATCTTGATTCCCGATTTTTGCCTCTAATAACTACCTTTGCATTTTATATAAAGTATTGGAGAATTTCAACATAACCCTCGAAGAGTTTGCTCAGGGAAAACTGCTGCTCATTAACAAGCCCTACAGCTGGACCAGCTTTGATGTGGTAGGCAAAATCCGCAACTCGTTTAAGCCATTGAAGTTAAAGGTGGGCCACGCAGGTACGCTTGACCCATTAGCAACCGGCTTGCTGATTGTTTGTACCGGTAAAATGACCAAGCAGGTAGATACCTTCCAGGCCGAGGAAAAAGAATATACAGGTACGCTGGTACTAGGCGCAACCACCCCATCGTATGATATGGAGACTGAGGTTGATGAAACTTTCGATATTAGTAATATTACTGCCGACGATATTTATAATGCTACCAAACAATTTACGGGGGATATCCAACAATACCCTCCGGCACATTCGGCCATTAAAATAGATGGCGAGCGTTTGTATGAAAAAGCCCGCAGGGGAGAAGAGGTAGAACGAAGATTGAGGTTCGTTACCATCAGTGAGTTTGAGATTACAGCCATTAATTTACCCGAGGTTGAGTTTAGGGTGGTATGCAGCAAGGGGACGTATATCCGTTCGCTGGTTTACGATTTTGGCAGGGCGTTGAATAATGGTGCTTATATGTCGAAATTGCGACGTACACGGAGTGGCAATTTTAGGATTGAAGATGCGTTTGAGGTGATGGAATTGGTTAACAATATTCGCAGCCTCAAAGTACAGCCCGAAGCTGCTAAATAATATCTTTGCTACTATCTATGAAAGTATATCATCACATTGATGAATTTGAGCCGGTAAAAAATGCAGTAGTAACCATCGGTACATTTGATGGGGTACACCTGGGGCACCGCAAAATAATCAACCGAATTAAAGAGCTGGCTACAGAGGTAGGGGGCGAAACGGTTATCCTTACCTTCTTCCCGCATCCGCGTATGATCCTCCATCCAGAAGATCAAAATCTGAAACTGATTACCACCATTGCAGAGAAAGCCGATCTGCTGGAAGAGTTAGGTGTGGATCATTTGATCATTACCCCATTCTCCCGCGATTTCTCTAACCAGACCGCCGAAGAATATATCCGCGAGATACTGGTGAAAAAGATTGGCACCAAAGAGATTGTGATTGGTTATGATCATCGCTTTGGTAAAGACCGCCAGGGTGGACTAGCCGATCTGCAACGACTGGCTCCGGACTATGGTTTCGAAGTAATAGAAATCTCCGAGCAGGATATTAACGATGTGGCTGTAAGCTCGACCCGTATCCGAGAAGCTTTACTGAACGATAAGATAGAACTGGCGAATAGTTTTTTAGGATATCCATTCTATATCACCGGTAAAGTAATTAAAGGCGATCAGTTGGGAAGGCAATTGGGCTATCCAACGGCTAATTTGTTAATCGAAGAAAAATATAAGCTGATCCCGGGCGATGGCATTTTTGCCGTTAAAGTTCATATCAACAACGTAGTTTATAAAGGTATGGCCTATATCGGCCAGCGCCCTACCATCAATGGCATGACGCGCAATATCGAAGTTAACATCTTCGATTTTAACGAAGATATCTATAACCAAACTATCCGTATGGACTTCATATACTTTGTTCGCGGCGATATCAAATTTGCTTCGCTCGATGAACTGGTAGTGCAGTTGGGGAAGGATAAAGTTGCGGTTACTAAGTTATTGGTTGATTAAGTGAGTAGTTGATTAAGTTAAGAGGTTGCTCAACTTGTGAACAAACCCGTTAACTTGCTGTTAATAGGTTTAAACAGTATATTAGGTTTTAACTTATTCAACCTAATCCAACTTAATGAACCAATCAACTAAAAATGCCCAAACTTAACCTCGATAAACAGGAAAGCGAATTTCTGAACCGGGCTATTGAAGTTTGGGAAAAGGATCATTTGATTGATCGCACTACTGCCGAGAAACTCCGCCATTCTTACGAGGTTAAAGGTTTCGATTGGATGCGGCTGGCCAAATATTCATTCTGGATAGCGTTGGTTTGCGGTGGTGCATCATTTTGCTACCTTATTGTCAATGATGCTGTAATTAACCTGCTCAAAAACCTATATTATACGCCCGATATTATCATCAGCATTTTATCTGGTGTTACGGCTGCCTTCTTCTTTATCTGGGGTCGCAGGCTCGAGAAACGTAATCCAGAGCGTATATTCAGTAACGAGGCTGTGGTTTTTACCGGTATTTTATTTACTGCCTGCTGTATTGCCTATCTGGGTAAAACTTTCGATAACGGTTCCGGGCATTATTCGCTCTTATTTCTTGTCTCTATTTTTGTATACGGCTTTTTGGGTTGGAGAATGGATTCAAGATTGATCTGGTTGTTCGCATTAGTTTCATTGGGGAGCTGGTTTGGCACCGAAACTGGCTTTCAAACACATTGGAGTGATTATTTCCTGGGGATGAACTATCCGCTGCGCTTCGTGGTATTTGGCGGTTTATTAGTTCTTGCGTGCCACCTTTTAAAAAAGCAAAATTGGTTTTATCGTTTTAACGAGCTTACTTATGTGGCCGGGTTACTATATCTTTTTTTATCGCTATGGATGCTCAGC
>CAHJXH010000062.1 GCA_903644075.1 Sphingobacteriaceae bacterium
GCAGTAGAAATTACCAGACCTATAACAATGGCATTTTTATAACCGATCTTATTCAGGATATCAACCTTAGTGGCTTGTGAAGCAAAATACAATACTAACGAACCAATAAAATAACCGCCATAAAATGTAAAGTCGATTAATTGAGATTCGAATTGAGACAAGTGAAAGTGAGCTTTACAAAAGGGAATGAATACCCCGTTTGAAGCGGCCGAAAAGCCCCAGAAGAACCAAACGGTGATTAATGAATAGAGTGCCGATCTGTTACTGTTAGCGTTGTTTTGTTCCATCAATATATAATAATTGGGTTTTGCGGCACTAACATAAAGTTTTTTTTTAATACGGAGCCACTTTGAAAAAATAAATAAATACAATTAGCTACTTTCTTTGTTAAATGCCTAAAATTGCATTGCTTTACTTCCGGGTAACGCATTAAACTGTATTAATGATAGAAGCTATATTTTCGGGCATAGGTATTGGGTTAGTATTAACCTTCTTAACCGGCCCGGTATTTTTTGCCCTTATTAAAACCAGTATCGATAAAGGTTTTCACGCCGGAGTTGCCCTGGCGCTCGGTGTTGTATCAAGCGATGTGGTATTTGTTGGCGCTATAATATTCGGTTCACAATTCTTTGATGTATCGCCCAAGGCCAAGGTATGGCTTGGTGTAGTCGGCTGCGTAATACTCTTTACTATAGGCATTTACTACATGTTTAAAAAGGCCGAGGTAAGTTATAATTCGCACACACCGGCCAGTGTTAACCGGGCAGGTTACTTTTTCAAGGGCTTCTTGATGTGTATCTTCAACCCCAGCCTGCTATTCCATTGGATAACCGTTATCGGTACGGCAAGCACCATGTACCACATCGGCGTACATCACAGGCAATTGAAAATTGCCATTATGTTTGCTACTATACTTGCCGTTCAATTCGGTATGGATACCGTAAAAGCCTTCTACGCCAATAAGTTGCGTGATAAGATCTCCGTTACCTTCGTTCACAAACTTAACTATGTTGCCGGCATAGCCCTTATTATAGCCGCATTTGTAATTTTAGACAAGCTGGTTACCCACTTTGTATTTTCGCCTATACCTACTAATGATTAGTTTTGAGGTAAAAGGATAAAGGCGAAAAGTAAAAGGTAAAAATTAAGAAGCGCTTATTTCTTCTTATAAAAAGTATGATATGAGCGCTTACTCGTGTTTGCTCAGACAATAAAAAAAATTATATATAGAAAAGGCGAAAGGCATGAATCACTATCGATTTCACCTTTCGCCTTTTACCTTTATAGCTTTTACCTAAATCTACATATAAGCTCTTTGGTTTTTACCTTCCATCCAGTTAACAAAGGCGCGGTTAACAACCTTGTTACCACCCGGGGTTGGGTAATCACCAGAGAAATACCAGTCGCCCAAATGATCCGGGCAAGCGGTGTGCAGGTTATCAAGCGTTTGATAAATCACTTTAATTTCTGCCTTAGTACCTTTAGGGGTAATAATCTTCGCAATCCTGTCAGATATTTCCTGATCTGTAAAAGGCTCATAAATGGCTTTCACATAGTTTTCTGCCTTTTCTTTATCCAAGCCTTTAGCGGCTACGCATTTTTGGTACACATCCAATATCACATCTTCGCGGCCGCTTTCTTTTAGCAAACTTACAGCTGCTTCAAAGGCTACAAACTCACCCATCCTCGACATATCAATACCATAGCAATCCGGGTAACGGATCTGCGGGGCTGATGATACCACAACAATCTTTTTAGGGCCTAACCTGTCCAGAATTTTCAGGATACTTTGTTTTAGTGTAGTACCACGTACAATCGAATCATCCAATACCACCAAATTATCGGTCGAGTTTTTAATCAGGCCGTAAGTGGTATCGTAAACGTGTGCAACCATTTCGCTACGGTCGGCATCCTGGGTAATAAAGGTGCGCAGCTTAACGTCTTTAATTGCAATTTTTTCAACGCGTGGGGCAAGTGCCAATACTTCACTTAACTCATCATCGCTTATTTTATCCTCACGGTTTAAAAGGCGTTCGCGCTGATAACTTTTTACATATTTATTTACACCCTCTACCATGCCATAAAAAGCAATTTCGGCAGTGTTAGGGATGTAAGAGAAAACGGTGTTTTTAATATCGTTGTCAACAGCATCCAGTATCTGCGGACAAAGTAACCTACCCAGTTGTTTACGCTCGCGGTAAATAGCTGCATCGCTGCCACGTGAGAAATAGATCCGTTCGAATGAACAAGCTTTTTTCTCAGTAGGTTCGCTAAACTGCTCCTCGCTTACATGGCCATTTTTCTTAACGATTAATGCATGCCCAGGCTTAATTTCTTTAACATCTTCAAACGGAATATTAAAGGCTGTCTGAATAGCAGGGCGCTCTGAAGTTGCTACCACAAACTCATCATTAGCATAATAATAAGCCGGGCGGATACCTGCCGGGTCGCGCATTACAAATGCATCGCCGTGGCCCAATATACCGGCAATAGTGTAACCACCATCCCAGTTTTTGGCTGATTTTTTAAGAATCTTGGCCAGGTCCATGTTATCAGCAATCATCTTGGTAATGGCGATGTTATCGTCGTTACCCTCACGCTTAAACTGGTCGAACAAGCCCTGGACCTCGGTATCCATAAAGTGCCCGATCTTTTCCAGTACGGTAACCGTATCGGCTTTTTCTTTAGGGTGCTGGCCCAGGTCGTATAATTGCTGCAGCAACTCATCAACATTAGTCATGTTAAAGTTACCGGCAATTACCAGGTTACGGGTCATCCAGTTGTTTTGACGAAGGAAGGGGTGACAACTTTCGATACTGTTTTTACCGTGGGTACCGTAGCGTAGGTGACCGAGTAATACTTCGCCGGTAAAGCTCATATTCTCTTTCAGCCATTCGGCATCCTTCATTTTTTCGGGGTACTCTTTTTCTACCTCAGCAAACTTTTTCATGATGTACTCAAAAATGTCTGCCACGGCATTTTGTGCCATAGAACGGTGTCGGCTTATATAGCGTTTACCAGGCTCAATATCTAATTTAATGGTTGCAACACCTGCGCCATCCTGGCCACGGTTGTGTTGTTTTTCCATCAAAAGATACAGCTTGTTTAAACCAAAAAGCGCGGTTCCGTATTTCTTCTGGTAGTAAGAGAGAGGCTTTAATAGGCGAATAAAAGCAACGCCACATTCGTGTTTTATCTGATCGCTCATGGTTGGGAATGAGACTGCAAAGGTATCATTTTAAAACAATGTTGCCACCTGTAATTTGTCATTTAAAAGCATTTTAAATTAACGGTGAGTTAACCCTTTGATAATACAAATCTTGTATATTTTTACCTGCCAATCTGGATTCTGGCGCAAGCGTCCGCTTGTGACTTTATGCAACTATACAATTTGTCACAAGCGAACGCTTGCGCTAGATAGAGTTATTACTTTAACGCTTCTACTTATATACAATTGTTATTCAGAGCGATAGCAAATAACAATCTTTCTGGCGCAGCTTGTGACTTTATGCAACTATACAATTTGTCACAAGCGAACGCTTGCGCTAGATAGAGTTATTACTTTAACGCTTCTACTTCTATACAATTGTTATTCAGAGCGATAGCAAATAACAATCTTTCTGGCGCAGCGTCCGCTTGTGACTTTATGCAATTTGTCACAAGCTTGCGCCAGATTATATTATCAAACTCCGATTGATCGCCGTTTGAAAAGCAATACCACTACTAATATCAAAGCATCTCCCCGCTTTCCGTTTCAAATCCTCGCCTCCCCACTGCTCCCCATCCCACGCTGCGGGTTTTCCACTGCAATCGGGTTTAGGTCGGAAAGTTTCGTGCTACTATTATTTTGTCTCGATTCTTGATTCCCGATTCTTGATTCTCTTACTGCCCCTTCAGGGGGTTAGGGGGTAAAAAAACCGGACTCTTCGCAAAGTCCGGTTTCGGAAACATGTATTAGATAATTAAAGGGAAAGGCACTATAGTTTTTCGCCGTGCTGGCTAATATCAAGCCCTACGGCTTCCTCATCAACAGACACTCTTAACGGTGCTATAATATCGGTAATTTTTAGCAATAATAACGAACCAAAAAATGCAAAAATTGAAACGCCCACTAAAGCGACCGATTGAACCAAAAACAAATGTGTTTCGCCAAAAAACAAACCATTGGATGTAACCGCTGGGTTAACGTTATGATGTGCAAAAACGCCGGTCAATAACATCCCAACCATACCCCCAACACCATGGCATGGAAACACATCCAGGGTATCATCAATAGATGTGCGGGTACGCCACTCTACTACCAGATTACTGATAATTGCAGAAATGATACCGATAGCAAGCGCGTGAGGCACCGTTACATAACCAGCGGCCGGTGTAATAGCCACCAACCCAACCACTGCCCCTATACAAGTACCCATAGCCGATGGCTTACGCCCGCGGAACATATCAAAGAAAACCCAGGTTAGCCCCGCTGCCGAAGCTGCAGAGGTAGTGGTAGCCAAAGCAGTTGCCGCCAAAGCCGAAGCGCCCAGCGCCGAACCCGCATTAAAACCAAACCAGCCGAACCACAGTAAACCGGTACCTATAATTACATAAGTGATACGCGCAGGTGTATGCGTAACATCGGCCCTACGCTTTAAGAATAAAGCAGATGCCAAAGCCGCCCAGCCTGCCGACATGTGCACTACTGTTCCGCCCGCGAAGTCCAGCACGCCCAATTTATTCAGGAAACCATCCGGGTGCCAGGTACTGTGCGCTAATGGCGAGTAAACAAAAATGGCAAATAACACTACAAATATGAGGTACGAGTTAAAACGAATGCGTTCTGCAAATGCACCTGTAATTAGCGCCGGGGTTATAATGGCAAACTTTAACTGGTACATCGCAAACAATATTAACGGGAAAGTCTTGGCAGCAGGCCAAACCGCATTACCGAGCATGCCATGCATCATAAAATAAGTAGCGGGGTTGCCGATAATGCCGTGAACATCATCGCCAAAGGCCAAACTAAAACCGAAGATCACCCACATTACGGTTACTATCACCATACAGATCAGGCTCTGTAACATGGTAGAGATCACATTTTTCTTATTTACCATACCGCCGTAGAAAAAGGCCAGTCCGGGTGTCATAATCAGTACTAAGGCTGTTGAAACAAGCATCCAGGCAATGTCGCCGGTATCAAAATGCGGTGCTTCACCAGTTGCAGATGTTTTAATATCAACCGAGGGATGGATAAAGGTAAGTACAAGAATTACGATGATGAGGGAGAAAGGGAGATAACGTTTCATTAGTGTTTTAGCCAATTAATACGGTTGAAAAATACAAATAATTAACGTTTTATCTAGTTATTTTATAAAAATTATAAATAATAACAGAATTTTATTCCTCAATTACAATATATCGACTAAATAAGTAGGGAATACACCCAATAAAAGCACTATTAACGTTAAAATAACTGAAACAATAATTAACCATTTTGCGCCTTCTGCCGGCAAGGTTATATTTTCGGTCTCCTGCTTTTTCAAAAACAGGTATAAAGGGATCTTAATATAGTAAAACAGAGAAACCACGGTGGTTAATGCACCAGTAACCATTAAAATGAGCAGCCAAATATTATGATTTTGCTCATAAACCGAATAAACCGACGAAAATACCAGCAACTTTCCATTAAAACCGGCGCTTACCGGCAAGCCTGTTAAAGAAATCAGGACCACTACAAAGCATATTGCTGCTACAGGATGTTTTAAACCTAAGCCTTTATAACCATCCAGATCTTCGGCACCTGTTACATCAGCAAAGTAAGTGGCTAACATCAGCGCAGCGATGTTGGCAAATATATAAGCTGCCAGGTAAAACAGCAGGGCTGATATGCCTTGTGTGGTAAATGTAGCCACCGCCATTAATGCAAAACCGGTATGCCCAATGCTAGAGTAAGCCAAAATACGTTTGATATTTTTTTGCCATACTGCTGCAAAATTTCCGGCTATCATGGTAATGGTACCGATAACGGATAGGAACAACCTGAAGTCGAAAGCCGCCCATTTCTCATTAAATGCAAACGGGGTTATAAAATTAATAAGTAGTGCAAGCGCAGCTACTTTAGGCAAAGTTGAAAGATATGCCGTAACCGGTGTTGGCGCTCCCTGGTAAACATCGGGCAGCCAAAAATGCATAGGCACAAATGAAAGCTTAAACCCAATGCCAACCAATACTAATATAATAGCAACAGAAACCATTGCCGGGTTAGCACTAATTAATCCAGTTACCAGGTTCCCTCCAAAATAATCTAATGAACCTGTTAAACTATACAACAACGAAATACCATACAGCATTACTGCCGAGGATACCGCACCAAACAGCACGTATTTTAATCCTGCTTCGGCACTAAAACCATTCTCTGACCTGTAGGCCGCCAACAGATATGAAGCTAACGAAACCATTTCTACAGCCAGATAAACAGCCAGCAGGTTAACTGCCATAGTCATAATGTGCAAGCCTAATAAAGAAGCAATAACGATCGTATATAAGTCTGATAAACCTTTTGGATGAGCGTTCAACCTTTTATCCAGCCCGAAGTAGATGATAAGCACAATTGCAAAAAAATCAATTATAAGCTTGAAAGATATTGCTGCCTTGTACAAGCGCAACATATTACCAAAGAGAAAAACTGACTGTTCTCCATGTTGCAATATCAAACCTATCTGCTGTAGATCCTTGAACAAAATGACCAGCAAACCGCCGATTGCAATTATTCGGCATATCCATGCAGATTGACGACCAAAAATCAAATCTGTTATCAGCACCAGTAAAAAAAGCGCCGCCAGGTACAGCTCCGGGCTAAAATACGGAAGGCTGCCTATGGTATTGCTTAATTGGTCGGGAAGTGATGCTAATAAATTGCCCATTGATTTACCTGATGTATTGTTTAGTAAACTCAACCAATGCAATTACCGAATCATTGATTTTACCGAACACCAGCGATGGCATAATGCCTAGCAGCAAAGCCATCAAAGCCAGTGGTATCAAGGCCGATTTTTCACGCCAGTTAATATCTTTTAAAGCATGTTTCCAAGTCTCGCCGCCTTTTAAACGTTCGGTACCGAAGAACATGCGTTGCAGTGTCCACAAGAAATAACAGGCACTTAGCAGGATACCTAATGCTCCGCAGGCAGCCATCCAATGTGGAACCAAACCATTTGTTGATCCCGATTTAAAGGCACCGGCCAACGTAAATGCTTCGGCAATAAAAGCCGAGAAACCTGGTAAGCCTAAAGAGGCAAAAAAACCGATCATCACAAATACCGTAAACTGCGGCATCAAAGTACCCAATCCGCGGAAATTATAAATATCACGATCATGTACACGGGTATAGATTACCCCTACCAGGAAGAACAACATCGACGATAAAAAGCCGTGGCTTACCATTTGCATTACCGCGCCGCTAATACCTTCTGTAGTTAATGAAGCAATGCCCAATAGCACAAACCCCATATGCGATACTGATGAATAAGCGATCATCCGTTTCAGATCGCGTTGCGCTAAAGCATTCAGGGCACCATATAAAATGGAGATCACACCCAATAACCCTAATACAAAACTACCCGACACGGCCACATCAGGGAAAATCCCAACGCAGATCCGGATGATCCCGTACCCTCCTATTTTCAGCAATACACCTGCAAGGATGATAGAAACAGGTGTCGGTGCCTCTACGTGTGCATCGGGCAGCCAGGTGTGGAAAGGCACAACCGGCACCTTAATGGCAAAGGCTACAAACAATACGATGAAACCAACCGTACGCGCCGGGAAGCCAAATATCGTTTGATGATTTATGGTCGAGAATATCGAATGCGCATCATAATTGGCCGGGTTCATCATCTGGATCATATTGAACGTGTGGCTGCCAGTAGCCGGGTCTTTAACCGACAGGTACAAACCCACCATCACCAGCAGCATAAATACAGAACCGAACAGCGTATACAAGAAAAACTTAATAGCCGCATACTCGCGTCTTGCACCGCCCCACATCCCGATAAGGAAGTATAAAGGCAGCAACATCAATTCGTAAAAGATATAGAACAGGAAGAAATCCAGCGAGCAGAACACACCGAATACCGCCATATCCAGAATCAAAAACAATACAAAGAACCCTTTCAGATTCTTATTGATTTCCCACGAAGCAATAGCTGCAACCACCATCACGAGGGCCGACATAACCAGCAGTGTTATAGAAACACCATCAACCCCAACAAAATAGTCGATCTGCATTTTGCCCATGCCGCCCAGGTTAAGGTTGATCCAGGGTAATTTCTGGATAAACTGGAACTGACTTTCGTGATCAATGCCGGCGTAAGAAGCTCCCGTTTTAAACTGGAAATATAATAGCAGACTGATGCCCAACTGTACCAAAGCAGCCAGCAGGGTAATATACTTATAGCTATTGCGCAGCGACGATGGCAGCACCACAATAAGTAAGCCGAATAAAAGCGGTATAAAAATTAAAAGGGTTAGCAGGTTCATCGGGCTCAGATCAAAGTTTTAAAAATAAACCAGGCAACAATAACAGCCAGCATACTCAGCAGGTAGTATTGCACCCGTCCGGTTTGAAAACTCCGGACAAAATTACCAATATACTGCACTATTGCAGTTAATAAATGCAGGAAACCATCAATCACATACCTATCCAACACGTCGGCCACTTTTGATAGCCATAGTAAAATATTTTGCAGCAGCTGGATGAAGCCATCAATAACCTTACGGTCGAACCAAAACAAGCCGCTGCCTAAAGCCAGTACAGGTTTAACAAAAATGTTGTTATATGCTTTGTTGAAGTACCATTGGTTGTATGAGAAATCAAACGCCCAGTTATTTTGTGCAAATGGCAGCATTTTACGTTCCTGCACGTAAACAGCGTAAGCAAAGTAGATCACCACAATGCTTAAGATGTTTAACCCTGCGGGGATAATGGTATGGTAGATATTCATCCGCTCTAAATGGTCGGCAGTAGTAAATGCCTTGAACAGCCATGATTGCTCGTACAATAAAGGATTCAGGGAAAATACCGGGAACAAGCAGCAAATTGATAATAAGATCAAAGGCAAACGATATTGCCAGCCGCCATCACTGATGTGGCATATAACCACAGGTTTCACATCCAACACCCTCAGTTTGCCGAAGAATACCTTGAAGATCAACCGCGCCACATAAAAGGCAGTTAGCCAGCTGGTGATCAGCATCATGATGGGTACAATTTTGTAACCGATACTCTTCGTGTCCGACCATTCGAAGGCCTGGATCAGGATACCATCTTTAGATAAATAGCCGGAAGTTAATGGCAACCCAACCAAGGCTGCTCCACCTATCAGGGCTGCAATAAATGTCAGCGGCATCCTTTTACGCAGGCCGCCCATGTATAAAATATTTTGCGGATCGATGTCCAGCTGATTTTCATCCTTCACGTGCTGCATCTCGTGGATCACTACACCGGCAACCAAGAATAATAAACACTTAAAGAACGCATGCGTAACCAAATGGAACAGCGACGATGCATAAGCATTAATGCCCATCGCCATCACCATAAAACCCAATTGTGATATGGTAGAGAAAGCCAAAATACGCTTGAGATCATTTTGCGTAAGCGCGATGGTTGCCGCCATAAAAGCGGTAAAGCAACCGATAATGGCCAGTGCATCTAGTTCTGCCGTATTAAACATTGGGTAAACCCGGCCTAACAGGAAGATCCCCGCAGCCACCATAGTAGCGGCATGGATTAAGGCTGAAACCGAAGTCGGCCCTTCCATTGCGTCCGGCAACCAGGTATGTAGTGGGAACTGTGCTGATTTTGCACAGACAGCCAGAAATATTCCTCCGCATGCAATGTATTGCCATGCCGCAGGGATGCTCGAAGCTGGTGCAATCCACAATCCATCTTTAATATAAGATTGTGAAATCAGCCCGTTAATACCGAATAATTTAATCAGATCAAAAGTATGGTATTGAGCATAGATAACCAGGATGGAAATCAGCAGACCCACATCCCCTATCCTGTTCATGATAAAGGCTTTCTTATTGGCCTGAATAGCTACCTCTTTTTTATACCAGAAGCCGATGAGCAGGTATGAGGAGAAACCTACCATTTCCCAGAAGGCATAAAACAGCACCATATTATCAACCACCACCAAAGCCAGCATGCTGAAACAGAACAGGCTGAGGCAGGTGAAATAGCGGCCATAACGTTTGTCGTGCCCCATATAAGCCATCGAAAAGATATGTACCGGTAAAGCAATCAGGTTTACCAGTAAAAGCATTAAGGTGGATAGGTTATTTAAGAGCAACCCGGCATAAAGCTGTGTATCGCCAATGGTAAACCACACCCTGTTTAAGTGGATAGTACCGCCATTAAAGGTGTGATTAAACACGATGATGCTTACTATAGCACTCAACAAAATAGCAATGGTAGAAACCCAACCAGTCGCCTTACCTTTGATAAAGCAATTAACTACAAAGGCAAACAATGGCAATAATACCGCTGCTAAAGCATGGTAAGCCATTTGGGTTTCCTCGTATGTTAATGTTTTATTCAAATTAATCCTTCAGCTGGTCAACCTTATCCGGGTCGATGGTTTTGTAACGTCTGTAAACATTAAGTATAATGGCCAGGGCCACGGCAGTTGTGGCAGCGGCTAGTATGATGGCAAACAGGGCAAACATTTGTCCGCCGTTATTTACCTTGTCGTATTTACCAAAAGCAACGAGATTTAAAATCGCGGCGTTCAGCATCATTTCAATCCCTATTAAAATCTGGATGGCATTACGTTTCACCAGCACTACATACAGGCCAATGCAAAACAATATCCCACTTACTACAAGGTAATTGGTTAAGGAGATCATGCTTGCTGCTCCTTTCTAGATAAGTGCGCTGCGCCTACCAATGCCATCATCAATAATATAGAAACAATCTCGAACGGCAACAGGTAACGGGTCATTAGGTTAACGCCGATATTGGCCGTCATTTCGCCGGAGTTAGTAATATTATTTTTGAGTTTGATAGAATCTGTAATCCAACCCAAATGATCTGCATTGGTTTGCAGAATTACATTGATGAGGATAATGAAGAACAGCCCTACAATCAACATAGCTGGCAGGTTGTTAATCTTCCAGATCGAGCGATTTTCAGTCTGCAGCACATCCAAAGTTTCGCGGCCCGAAAGCATAAAGGCAAAAAGGATCAATACTAAAATACCGCCAACGTAAACTACAATCTGCGTTACCGCCACAAAATCGGCCAGCGACAAAACATATAGTCCGGCCAGTGCAAACAGCGTAACAAAAAACATAAATACCGAACGCACCAAATGCTTACTTGCCGCCACGTATAACGCGGAAGCGAGCACAATAAAGCTCATGATGTAGAATAATATATTCGCTGCGTTCATTTAGTCGTTCTTCTTTTGCATGGCTGCTAACTTGGCAGCTTGCTTTTCGGCGTTCTGTTTCTCCAGTAAGGCGCGCTTTTCGGCAGCATCTTCGGGGGTCATATCCGAAAACTCGTAAACCAGTTGATTCAATTCGAATACGGTTTTATCGTATTGGTTAGTCATCACGATGCACTCGGTTGGGCACACTACCGTACACAAACCGCAGTACATGCACTTGGCCATGTCGATGTCAAACTTAGCGGCGTACAAACGTTTGGTTGTACCATCTGAAGTTTGGCCGATAGCCTCAGTCGCTTTAATAGATTCTATATCAATACAATCAACCGGACAAATCTTCGCGCATAGATCGCATACAATGCAATCGTCCATCTCTACATCCAGTTGGTAGCGGCCAACTTCTGGTATCGGTAACTTTTGCTTTGGATACTCTATTGTTGTTGTACCATTCTGCTGATCGAAGTAATTAGGCGATTTAATAGATTCTACCTTTCGCTTTTTAAAAGCAAAAGCATGCTTAAAAGTAAGGGTTAGCCCCTTCCATGCCGTAGTAAAACCATCTATCGTACTCTTCAATAACATTAATTCTCTCTTAATTCATTACCCAAACGCGCCACACTGCTGATATGATCATGCAGATAAACGCCAGTGGGGTTAATACCTTCCAGCACAAGTCCATCAACTGGTCAACCCGCAAACGGGGCAATGTCCACCTGATCCAGATCTGTACAGTTACCAATAATAGCGTTTTTACAAATATCCAAAATATTCCCCAAGGCACGTTAGTTGTCCACTCGGCTAAATGTATACTGCCGATGTTTGGTAAAGGCGTATTCCACGCGCCTAAAAACAGCACTACACCCACCATGGATACCAGGAACATCATCGAATATTCGGCCAAAAATATCAATCCGAAACGCATCCCCGTGTACTCGGTATGGAAACCGGCTACCAGTTCAGACTCAGCTTCCGGAATATCAAACGGTGCGCGGTTACTCTCGGCCAGTGACGCTATAAAATAGATTACAAAGGCAATGATGAGGTGCGGTGCCCGGAAGATATTCCATGACATGATACCGCCCATTCCGCTCACATCCCAAATGCCTAAAAACTTGGTTTGCTCTTTAAATAAGATGCCTTGCTGCATGGAGATTTCCTGCAAATCAAGCGATCCGCAGATCAGCACAACAGAGATCAATGCGAACCCGGCAGGAATCTCATAAGAAATAATTTGCGCAGCCGAGCGCATAGCACCCAGAATAGAATATTTATTGTTCGATCCCCAGCCAGCCATCAGGATGCCCAGTGTTTCGATAGAAATAATAGCGAAGATATAATATAACCCAATATTGATCTTTGATGGAACTAAGCCCGGCGCCCATGGCAGAGCCGCAAAGCCCATATAAACAGCAATGAAAATAATAGCCGGGGCTAAGGCATACAACCACTTATCGGTAGCTGTGGGGTTAATAATTTCTTTTTGAATGAGCTTGAGGATATCGGCAATGGTTTGCAGGCTACCATACTTGCCGGTTTCGCTAGGGCCTATCCTGTCCTGAATGAAGGCAGATAGTTTTCGCTCATAATAAACAGCAAACAAGGCAAACGTAGCCGCAAATGCAAATAAACCGATGGCGACGCCTATGTAGATTAAATAGCTAACCAATGCAATAACGTATTCAGTGGCTGCAAATCTAGTTAATTAGTAGGAATAATTTAGATTGATTCGTAATTAGCAGAGGTTCCTCAAATATCCCTTACAGATAAGGAAATGTAAACAGCTCCATTTAAGCAATCAGGAATTAAAACCGGGTTAAGAAAAAATGATTACCACAAAAGCCGTTAATATATGTTATTTGTTTAAGCCTTTAATCACCAAATAATTATGAAAAGCGCTATTGGCATTCTTTCAATATTTATCGTTTTAGTACTCTGCTCCTGCAGCCAGGTAAGCGGAAAGAAAGCTCTCGAACCATGGACCGATAAAGTAGACATCTATGTAGCGGGTGATTATAATGATGCATCCGTGTACTGGAAAAACGGCGAGATAGTATATCTTACAAAACCAGAAAGCTTTTCCCACGCCTCAGCAATTACTGTTTCAGATAATGATGTATATGTTGCAGGTTATGTGTTGCTGCCCAACAAAAATCCTGAGCCAAACGGCCCAAAGCCTGCAAAGGGCGAATTAGTTGTTGTTGACACCGGTAGCAATCATTATAAGCCTACAATAGCTGTGGCATTATATTGGAAAAATAATAAGCCGGTAATGTTGACGGATAGTACTGCCGATACAGAAACAACCGGCATCGCGGTATCTGGGCACGATGTGTATGTTTCGGGATTTGAATACAACGGCAAAAAAACCGACGAAACCGATCATGGCAGGAAAGCTGTGGCCAAATACTGGAAAAATGGGGTTGCTGTTGTACTGACGGACGGATCACACGAAGCGCGGGCGTTATCAATCTTTGTAAAAGATGCAGATGTATATGTTACAGGTTATGAGGAAGTTTCGAGTACCGTCGTTTCCAATAACTTACATGCCATCAGGTATTGGAAAAACGGTAAATCAATTGATTTGACTGTAGAAAAGCACCTCTCTGATAATAATGACTTTTCAGAAGGCCATTCCATCTTTGTGGATGGAAAAAACGTGTATATAGCCGGCACACAGTCTGGAATTGCAACCTACTGGAAAAACGGGCTTCCTGTAAAACTGGTTAAGGGCGAGAATTTGCACCAAACGGGCAAAATAATTGAACCAGTGAGCTCAACCGCTACCTCGATTGTTGTTTCAGGTTCAGACATTTACGTAGCCGGTACACAAGACACACTATCTCTGCAGAATTCGGAAGCTAAATACTGGAAGAACGGAAAAGAACAAACTTTAACGCATGCACCTGAAGACCTTTATGGGGATGTTTTTTTATCTATATGTGGTAAGAACGCCTACATTACCACGGGCTTACGGGATGGATCGGACGAGCTTGTGGCCAAACTATGGAAAAATAATAGCCCCGCTATTCTAATAAGAGGTACTGGAGATATTGGTTCTATTTGCGTGATACAGAAGCCTGCTAAATAGTCTCCTACTCTTATTTCAGCGCTACATACTGCGACTGCACTTCTCCACCAAAGAATGAAGTTGCATATTTATCAAAGTCGGCGGTATCATCAGTGGTGGTAAAAAACTCCCGGATATCACCTTTGGTAATATTTTGCTCGATCTCGGTATGGCGGGTGAGATAATCAGCCAGGCTTTTAGCAACGATATCGCCCTGCGGTACTACATTGATGTTTGCCGGTAGGTAAGCTTTAATCTTATCCTGTAAAAGCGGATAATGTGTACAAGCCAATAAGATGGTATCAATGTTGGCCGATTTAGCCATAATGGCATCGAGGTATTCTTTTACAAAGTAATCAGATCCGGGTTTGTCGTGCTCACCGTTCTCGATCAGCGGCACCCAAAGCGGGCAGGCTTGCTGCTCAACTTTAACATCGGGGAAAAACTTGGCAATCTCTAAGAGGTACGATTCTGATTGTACGGTACCTTTTGTGCCCAGCACGCCAATTTCTTTAGTTGTAGAGTAATTGCCTATCACCTCGGCTGTTGGGCGTATAACGCCAAGCACACGCTGTGTGGGGTAACCGTTTTTAAGGTCCTGCTGTTGAATAGTACGCAATGCTTTAGCCGATGCCGTATTGCAAGCCAGTATAACCAATGGGCAGCCTTGTGCAAAAAGCCATTGCACGCTTTCCCAGGTATACTCATGTATGGTTTTAAATGAGCGGTTGCCATAAGGTGCACGGCCGGTATCGCCAAAGTACATATAATCATACTGAGGCAGTTGCTCAACAATAGAACGAAATACGGTTAGGCCTCCAAAACCAGAGTCGAAAATTCCGATGGGATGTTTATTAGTCACTTTTGTAAAAATAAAAAAAGCGCCCCGGATTGGAGCGCTTTTAAAATCATTTTAGGGTTAAATTATTTTAAACCTAATTTCAGTTTTACTGAAGCCATCAGATCATCAGTTGGTGGAGCTACGATTGGCTCGCCTTGAGTTGTATCTAATACATAAGTATAACCTTTTTCTTTAGCTACAGCGTTGATAGCTGCTTTAGCCTGATCAACAACCGGTTTTGCAAGTTCGTTATATTTCTCTTGCACTTTTTGTTGTGCAGTTGTGTTATAATCTTGCATACGTTTGTTCAGATCCTGTAATTCAGTTTCTTTTTGGGTACGTATAGCATCTGTCATGGTTGCACGAGCTGCATCATAAGCCTGACCTTTAGTGGTTAGTTCAGATTGCATACCCTGCAATACATCAACAAATTGCTTTTGGTAAGCCTGAGCTGATGCTTGTACTGTTTTCATTTGCGGCATTTGGTCAATCAATTGGTTAAAGTTGATATAACCCAGCTTAGTTTGTGCTTTTGCAAAACTACCCACCAGCAACATGCAACCTGCAACTAAAACAACCTTCAATAGTTTTTTCATTGTTCTTTTTTTGTTCTTTTTAATTATGCGATTTTATATAAAATTTTTCACTTTGCAAACACCCCAGGCTTTAATCCCATACGGGTAATTACATCAGCGCTTTTATCGTAACGGGGGTTAGCATATAGCATCATTACTTCGCTATTTTTATCAAATATCATGTCCAGGTTTTCTGCTTCGGCTGTGGCCTGTACGGCTTTTGCCACGCGGTCCTGAACGGGTTTAATCAATTGCGTACTACGTGCTGCAAGCTCGCCATCGGGGCCAAATTTCGAGCGTTGAAAATCTTTCGCTGCTTTTTCTTTGTCCACAATTTCTGCTTCGCGTCTTTTTTTCATGTCAGCGGTCATTAAAACCTGATCTGCCTGATATGCTTTGTATAAACGGTCGATTTCCTGAAAACGTGCATCAACCTCTTTTTGCCATTGGTCAGACATTGTTTTAAGCTGCGTTTGTGCCGCTGTATACTCTGGCACATGTCTTAAAATATATTCCGAATCTACAAAGGCGAAACGCTGTGCAAACGCACCTGCAAATGCTACAAACGTTAAAACTACTGTTAAAATTATCTTCTTCATAAAATTAATTAAAGCCACCGCTTAAACTTTGAGCAATTGAGAAGTGGAACTGGCCTTTGTTGGCATCCGGTATACCCGGTATTGCATCAAATCCATAACCATAATCAAGCCCAAGTAAGCCAAATATAGGTAAAAATATACGTGCACCCACACCTGCAGAACGCCTAACGTTAAATGGATCGAAGTGTGAGAAGTCATTCCAAACGTTACCACCCTCGGCAAAGGCCAGTACAAATATAGTTGCCGACTGGCTTGCAATAACAGGGTGCCTAAGCTCAATAGTGTATTTGTTGTAGATAGGGCTACCAGGGTTGGTATCAGCAGTGTAGTTGGTACCCACCGGTATAATAGAGAAGTTTTTATAACCTCTTAAACCAATGATATCACTACCCTGTAAGAACTGGTATGTTTGCATACCATCACCACCCAATTTAAAGCGCTCGAACGGAGACGGGCCAACTTCCTGGTTATACTCGCCAAGGAAACCGAAACGTACCTGCGACATTAATACCAGCTTACCAACTATACGTGAGAACCATTGTGCATCAAACTTCCATTTGTAGTACTCAACAAAATGGTAGCGCTCTTCCTGAGTTGCAATTTTATAGTTCACATTGTTAAATAGTGAATATGGAGGTGTACCCTGTATCGTTAACTTGATGTTTGAACCCGATGTAGGGAAAATAGGTGCATCCAGCGAGTTACGGCTTAGCTCTTGCGTAAGTTTAATGTTGTATGATGTACCATTGCTGAATATATAACCGGTATAGTTATCCAGTGTGTAGTGATCTACGTTTAATGAATAGTTTAACTGGAAATAGTTATCCGGCCATGTTAACTTTTTACCCAAAGTAATACCGGCACCCACAATACGCAGGTAGTTGTAGTTAGGGTCTGTTTTTGGATAATATTGCCCTGTTGAACTTAACTGGGTATAAGCAGTTAAACCAAAATAGATTGGTTTTTTACCACCGAACCACGGATCAGAGAATGTGAACGAGTAATTCTGATAGTTTTTACCGTTAGCCTGGCCACGTAAGCTCAACTTTTGCCCATCACCTTTTGGCAATGGTTTGTATGCTTTAAGATGGAAGATATTACGTAACGAGAAGTTGTTAAACGTTAAGCCCAGTGTACCCACCAGCTGCCCGCCACCGAAACCACCCGAAAGCTCGATCTGATCTGACGGCTTTTCAACCACGTTGTACAAGATATCAACCGTACCATCCTGCGGGTTGATGTTGGTTGGTTTTGGCTCTGTCTTTTGCTCGTCGAAGTTTCCTAACTGAGAAATTTCACGGGTACTGCGCATTACTAATTCTTTTGAGAATTTCTGACCAGGTTTAGTCCTGATCTCACGCATTACTACTTTATCATTGGTTACATCGTTACCTTTTAACAGTACGCGGTTAATGGTGTACTGAGGGCCTTCATAGATCCTGATATCCAAATCAACCGTATCATTGTAGATTTTGGTTTGCACCGCATCTGCCTGGTAGGTTAAATAACCATCATTAAGGTATAGCGACGAAACATCATCACTGTTTGGCGTAGGGCCGCTTAAACGTTTGTTTAATTCTTCCTCGCTAAATACATCACCTTTTTTAATACGAAGGATTCTGTTTAATAAGGTGGTTGGATATTTTGCATTACCAGACCAGTTAACCTTACCGAAATAATATTTAGGGCCTTCGTAAACCTTAATTTTAACGTTTACACTTTCATCATCATGCTTCCAAACCGAGTCGCTCACAATTTGTGCATCACGATAACCTTTACCCTGCATTTTCTCAACAAGGCTTTGTTTATCCTCCTCGTATTGCTCCTGCTTAAATTTCTTAGAGCCAAAAACATTATAGAACCTGCGCTGACGGGTTTTAGGTAAAAACTTTTTCAATTGAGCCGATTTGAAAGCTTTATTACCTTCAAAAATCACCTCGTTTATTTTTACCTTTTGATGCTTATCAATAGTAACGTCCAGGATTACGCTATTGGCATCTCCCGGGTCTTTACGTTGTTTAATATCAACAGTAGTATTTAAATAGCCCTTTTCATTGTAGTGCTTTTTAATAATAGCAGTAGTGGTATTCAGCAAGTTTTCGTTAACAATTTTACCTGTTTTATCGCTCAGCTTTTTCTGAATATCCTCTACCTCACCCTTGCGGATACCCAACAGGTGTAAACGCGATAAGTGCGGGCGCTCTAACACCGCAATATCAAAGTAAATGGTATCGGCGTTTATTTTTGTAACGTTTAATTTTACGTCATCAAAAAGGCCTTGTTGCCAAAGGTTACGGATAACACTTGCCGATGCATCGCCCGGCAAATTAATTTTATCACCCTTGTTTAGTTTTGATATCTGTATCAATACATCTTTGTCCAGATACTGAGCGCCACTAACTGTAATTCCACCTATAATATAATCCTTCGGATTGAGGTAACTTAAACTATCAGCAGGTATAGATCTGGAGAGGGCTGCCTGGGGCTGTTGCGCCACCTGCGCCATAGCCGCAGTACCAAAAACAACAAAAAGAATTGTAAAAAGAAATTTATTCATTCGAATATTTAAGTGGGCTAAAAATAGTTTAAACAGTTGTTAAAAATTGTTAAAAGTAAAATTAATTAACCTGTTCGCTAATCATTCCAAACCGGCGTTCTCTCTTCTGAAAATCCAATATGGCTTCAAACAGATCTTCCTTGCGGAAGTCTGGCCATAGTTTGGGTGTAAAATAGAGCTCGGCGTAGGCTATCTGCCAAAGCAGGTAATTACTAATGCGATACTCACCGCTGGTCCTGATCAATAATTCAGGATCGGGCATATCGCCTGTGTACAAATTATCGGCAAACATTTTCTCATCGATATCTTCTGCCTTTATTAACCCCTGTTGTGCTTTTAATGCCAGATTTTTTGCCGCTTGTGTAATTTCCCTTCGCGAACTGTAGCTCAGGGCAAGCGTTAAAGTTAAACCTGTGTTGTTTGATGTTTTCTCTTTCGCGTCATTTAACTCGCGAAGCGCCTTTTTTGGGAGCATATCCACATCGCCTATCGTATTAAGGCGAACGTTCTTCTCCATCAGGTTAGCAATCTCTCTATGGATGGTGCTGATCAATAACTCCATAATAGCCGAAACTTCAAACTTTGGGCGGTTCCAGTTTTCTGATGAAAAGGTATATAAGGTAAGGTATTTAATACCCAGATCATCCGAGCCTTCTATCGCCTCACGAACAGAACGAACACCATTGGTGTGACCAAAAATGCGCAGCTTCCCTTTACCTTTTGCCCATCTGCCGTTACCATCCATAATAATAGCGATATGCTCCGGCAATTTTGATGTATCTATCTGTTCTATATAATTCATTGCTACCTGATCAAAAGCCAGAAACCGGCTCATAATAGCGCGTAATATTACGCGGTTTGTTATTCGTTTTTTGCTTAACTGTTTTTAAATTAATCAGGTGTCCGGATACATTTAATACCCAATAAACCACAATTTTTCAGGGTACAAAGGTAAAACTTACTTTGGATTTTTTTATTATAAGTGTTTAAAGAAAAAAATCAAATATTTTATGCGTCAAAAAGGGCTATATGACGCTTACAAAACAAAACAGCCCTGCATCAATGCAGGGCTGTTTTATAAATTATTAATTATCAGCTATTAGTATGCTTTATATTTTTTCAACAGATCAACATCTTTAGGCGATATATCCACAATAGCATATCTATCTACTTTGGATATATTAAGTTCATCAAGTGTGCTTACCAGGTTATCGTAAATGCTATGGTCGCTTGGCTTTACCAGCACAATTACATCTTTACCTGTTTGGGCCTTAATCTGGTTACGCTTATTTATTAGTGCTTCGCGTAAACCTACTCTGTTATAGTTAACAATTTCTGGTTTTGATAATGGCGCATCAGCCATACCCATATACCATAATACCTGGTTGTTTTTGCCAAGGCAAACCGTCATAGTTCTGCTGGCGGGGACG
>CAHJXH010000063.1 GCA_903644075.1 Sphingobacteriaceae bacterium
TTTGCAGGCTAACCCAATCGCCACTTTCTGAAATTTTGGCATAATGCGGTCCATCAACTGCCAAAAAGTTTGTCTCTGTATCAATTACATTCAGGTATTTGGCAAAGGCGACTATGCAGCGGCCACCATTACCGCACATGCTGCTGGGCTGGCCATCGGCATTGTAGTAAACCATCTTAAAATCGTAACCAGGTTCGTTCTCTAAAAACATGGCACCATCACCTCCAACGCCGAAACGGCGGTCGCATAAACGGGCCACAAACGCCGGATCATGGTGATTTACAATATTTTCGCGATTATCAACCAGTATAAAATCGTTACCGGCACCCTGATATTTATAGAAATGTAATTTCACTTTAAATTTAAAATAGTAACGTTGCAATAGCCAGGCCAAACATGCTTTATAAAAAGCAGTTTGACACTTAAACCAATTTTAACATTTTTTAACAAAATTGCGAATAACTTCTTATTGTTCATACCGTCTTAATGGTATTAAATTTGAATATTTAATTTCACCAAAGTAAAATAAGTAAAATAATTATATGAGAAAGATAGGTTTAACATTGTTAACTGCCTTTGTTGGCGGGGCAATGGCGCTCGGTACCTATAAGGTATTTGAAGACAAAGCTGTTAACAGCATGAGTTTCGAAGATCGCCAGAAAGTTTATTTCGCCAGCAACAAATCAGCGGCCATCACATCATCGGCAGGTGAGGTTGATTTTACCCAAGCTGCAGCAGCGGTAACACCGGCTGTAGTTTACATCCGTACTACTTATTCGGCCACTGCCAGCAGTGGCCGCGACCAGCAAATGGAAGATCTGTTTGGCCAGATGTTCGGTCAGCGTGCCCGCCCTCGCCAATCACAGCCGCAAATGGCTTCTGGTTCAGGCGTTATTATTTCTCCCGATGGCTATATCGTTACCAATAACCACGTGGTTGAAAAAGCCGATAAAATTACCGTGGCCTTAAACGACCACCGTACTTACCAGGCCAAAGTAATTGGTACAGACCCTAACACAGATCTGGCCCTGATTAAAATTACCGCAACCAACCTGCCTATTGTAAAATTAGGTAATTCTGACGATGCCCGTGTTGGCGAATGGGTACTGGCTGTGGGTAACCCTTTTAATTTAACATCAACCGTAACTGCGGGCATCATCAGTGCTAAAGGCCGTAATATTGGTATTATTGGCAGTGATGATAATGGCGACGATGAGGATCAAAACCCATTTGGCCCAACCCGCAATGCACCGGCAGTGCCAAAGGTTAACAAAGCGATAGAATCATTTATCCAAACCGATGCTGCCATTAACCCGGGTAACAGCGGTGGTGCATTGGTTAACACCAAAGGCGAACTGATCGGTATTAACTCTGCCATTGCATCGCACACCGGCTCGTACGAAGGTTATGGTTTTGCTATCCCTATTAACCTCGCTAAAAAGGTTTTGGATGATATTGAAAAATATGGCAGCGTTAAACGTGGCTACATCGGCGTAAACTTCCTTGAATTAAATGAGGATGCTGCCGAAAGATTAAACATTAAAACCACCAACGGTTTATATGTTAATGATTTAGTTGCAGGCGGCGGTGCCGAGCAAGCAGGTATCCGCAAAGGCGATATCATTACCAAGGTTGATGGTACTACCATTTACGAATCATCTGATTTGCAAGAACGTGTAGGCCGCTTACAACCCGGCGATAAAGTTAAGCTGACTGTATTGCGCGATGGCTCAACCAAAGAGATTGCAGTAACCCTGAAAGGCGATGCTGTTGCAGCCAAAACTACTGTTGCCCGTACAAAATCTGCAGAAGAGTTGTATAACAAACTAGGAGCAAGCTTTAAACCGCTAAGCCAACAAGAGAAAAGCAAACTGCATGTTAACAGCGGCGTGGTGGTAACACAAGTTCGTTCTGGTGGGTTCTTCGATGAAACCGAAACCCCGGTTGGTTCTGTAATTACCAGCATTAACAAACAACCGATAAACGGTATTGCCGATATTGACAAAGCTATAACTAATACCCACAATGGTATGGTTACTATTACCGGTGTTTATCCTGATGGTACCAGCTTTAACAATACCTTCCAGGCACAAAACTAAACTGGAAAGTAGTTAACATAAACAGAACCCGGCCATAAGCCGGGTTTTTTGTTTTATAAAAACTTTGTTTTTAAGCTCCCTCCTTATTTCAGGCAGAATTTAACTTACGCTATAGTTTTTCTCAATGGTTAAATTTCAAAATGGTGTATGTTTTACACTATGGCACGGGTAATATTCTTAAAAAGAATACACCTTAAAATCAATTCTTCAAAAATGAGTTGCTTTTCTTGCTATGTTATTAACATTATACTAAAAATGTTACAAGGGCAACCATTATACATACTTCTTCGTTATCTTTATATAACTAATAAATATCACTATGAAATATCCACCGTTAAAATACTTAGTACTTCAGTTTTTAACAGCTGGGGTAATGATGGCATTAGCATTGGCTATGCATAATGCCTAAAATGCGTAATACTGCGCAAACAGGGTTTTACGAATTGTCTTTTTAAAAGACGAACAGAAACAATACGGCTTGCTAATTTCTATAGCAAAGCACTATCTTTGCTGTAATGAAGATATGTGCAGAAGCAGAGCTTAACTTATTAGAACAAACCCTTTTATTACTTCCCGAAAAAGCCATTTACTGGCAGCAGGAAAAAGCGCTTATTGCCGCCGATGTACATTTGGGTAAATCGGGCCATTTTCGCAAAGCCGGCATTGCTATACCACAAAATATTGCACAGGAAGACCTGGCAGTACTATCAGATCTTATTTCCCAATACAAGCCTGCTAAATTGATTTTTTTGGGCGATCTGTTCCACAGCGAACTGAATACTGATTGGGATTGGTTTGCGATGTGGCGCGAGCAATTCCCCAAGCTTCAGATTATTCTGGTAAAGGGTAATCACGATATTATTAACGATACCCATTACCATAAGCTCGATATAGAAACCCCAATGGAGTATAGCATTGGTCCGTTTTTAATGCTACACCGCCCACAAACAGAAGCACAGCTGGCAATTGCATCTGGCTATGTAATGTGCGGGCATATCCATCCCGGCGTGCGCCTGCAAGGCCGTGGGCGGCAATCACTCACACTGCCCTGCTTCACCTTTGGCGAGCGGCAGGCTATATTACCATCATTCGGGAAATTTACCGGCAAGGTAGCCATCAGGCATAAAGGCGATGATCATGTGTTTGGGGTTTTGGAGAATAGGGTGATAAGGGTTTGAGGATAGAGCAGGAGACCAGAGCCAGTAAATAAGACTACTCGCCCACTTTGTCATATTGAGCAATAGCGAAATATCTTCTTCGCTATGCATAGCCCGATAATCATGTCGAAGAAGATTCTTCACTGCGTTCAGAATGACAAAAGTATATTACACCTCCTTATGCTCCTCAACCTTCTTTTCCCTCCTCCTCTGCTTCACCATATCAATCAAAATAATAATAACCCCTGTGGTTATCGACAGATCGGCTACATTGAAAACGCCTGTATGGAAAGGCGGAAAATCGAGATATAAGAAATCGGTTACTGAGCCGTGGATAATACGATCGAACACGTTTCCGGCCCCGCCGCCTATCATAAAACAAATACCAACTAAGGTTAAGTTCGATAACGTGGTGGTACGGATCAGGTACCAGATACCTAATACTAAAAAAGCACCCGGAATAATAGAAAGCAATATGTTATGCAGAAACCCGGGGATCTGATCGCCCAGGCTTAAAAACGCCCCGGTATTCTCAACCCTGGTGAGCATAAAGTGATCGTGCAGTAAACGTAAACTGCTGTAAGCCTCTACATGGCTGCGCACAATTGATTTAGATATTTGGTCGCAGCCGATATTCAATAGCACAATAGCTATAATGATAGCCGCCCTTAGCAGTTTATTTGTTTTCATGAGCCCTTTTAACAGTTTGCAATGATACGAAAGATGGGGTAAAAGTGAGGATGGGTTATTGCAACGCCTTCATGTCATTGCGAGGAGGAACGACGCGCAACCTTGTAGCTATACAAATCGAATAAGCATGACTACGAGGTTGCCACGCTATCGCTCGATGACATAAGGAGGATGCCAATCTCACCTACTATTTAATATAACCCCTCATGATCAAAGAGCCTAAACCTTTCTCCTCTAAATAATTTTCTATTAATAAACATATTCCCCTACTTTAGTGTTACATCTATCTATTTCTATGCTTGCCGACAATTTAAAAGACAAAACGCTTACATACCACCAGCAGCTCGAAAAAAAGCTGCTTAGCCAGATCAAAGGGCTTACTACCAAAGAAGATTACCTGCAACTGCTACAGTTATTTTACGGATACTTTGGCGGACTGGAAGATCGTATCAATTTATTTATAGATCAGAATATTTTGCCCGATCATGCCCAACGCCGCAAAACCGGCGCCATTGCCGATGATATATTGGCACTGGGTGGTGAACCTGCAACCAAAGCAACCGGTGATGCGCTACCCGAAATAAACAATGCAGACCAGGCTTTAGGTGCACTGTACGTAATTGAAGGATCGACCCTTGGTGGAAGTATTATCAGCAAAATGATTTCGGGGAAACTGGGGCTTACAACCGGGTTAAGCTTTTTTAACAGTTATGGGGAGAGCACCCATCAAATGTGGGATGCTTTTAAAGCCATTCTGAACAAACAGCCTGCAGAAACTGAAGCAGTAATTACAGAAACCGCTAACAATACCTTTTTAAAATTTAAAACCTGGATAGAACAACATGATTAATATGCTTTTTCCAAACGATGATTTCGTAAATGGAAAAGCAGATTAAACAGCAAGTAAAACAATAATTTAAACTTTTAGATTCTATTTACCAGAAGCTAAAAAAAATTAACGTTTTTTATAATTAATAATTAGTTTTGTTTTCCGCTTAAAACCACCAATGGACGCTTCTACAAAAAAGATCATCATATTTGATGACGATGAAGATATTCTTTCTATCTGTTCTTACATTCTGGAAGAGCAGGGCTGGGAGGTACACACATTTACCGACTGCAATAACATTGTAGAAAAGGTAAGCAGTGTAAATCCGTCTGTTATCCTGATGGATAACTGGATCCCAGACGCTGGAGGCATCATCGCCACTCAAACCCTAAAAAAATCAGAAGATTTGAAACATATCCCGGTTATCTACTTTTCTGCCAACAGCGATATACAGCTCCTGGCAGAACATGCAGGCGCCGAAACTTACCTGGCCAAACCATTTGACCTTGAAGACCTGGAACAGATTATCAATACCGTACTGGTTAAATAATAAAAGACTTTCATATAAAAGAGAAAGCCTCATCGTTATGCGATGAGGCTTTCTCTTTTATATTCTTTTTTGAGCTTATTCGTTCGGGCCACCACCGCCACCACCCGGAGGAGGGCCGCCAGCACCTGGGCCACCGCCCATACCACGGCGAGAACCTCTGTCGCCACCCTGATCACCCTGACCTGGCGCACGGCCTGCAAATTTTTGCAGACGAAGTGTGAAGGTCAACAGGTAGTAACGTCCCAGCCTGTTAACACTGCTTTGGGTAATAGATGAACCGCTTGTGGTACTGCTATAACCTGTGTTTTCGTTAAACACGTCAAATACAGATGCACGTATTGTAGCAGCATTATTTTTAAGGAAGCGGCGCTCTACATAACCATTCAGGATGTTAGGGTTAGTTACAGGTACTGTATAACCAGAGTTCATTACCCGGCTAAAATCATAACTTACAGTCCAATCTTTCCAGAAGTAGTTTTTACCATTTACACCCAATGTAAACGCACGCACGTTTGAACTTGCATTGGTCAGGTCGTTTTTAATAGAGTTATCAGTTTTGTTAATAGAGTAGCTGGTTAAAAACTGTACATCAACAATATCAGTTATATCCAGTCTGAAACGGGCACCGGGTGTAAATACCAGGTTTTTCGCAACGTTCTTTTGTAAATTCAAAGCTGTTGTGGTAGAATCGACACTACCTACGTAGCTTATGTTATTGGTATAAGTAACCGTACCGTTTAAATAAAGGGTGTACCTACGATTAGCCCACGGTTTAGCATAAGTAACAAAGCCATTAGCGGTATAATAACCATCCACATTCTGGTATCTGGTTAAGATTGTATTCTGTAGCTTGTTATAAATAGGGCTAGCTGCCAAAGCTGCGCTTTTAGGCACTGTAATTACATCTGTAGAAATCTTATTATCCGTTTGGGTGAATGATAAGTTGGTAAAGATGATATCATTGGTTTGGAAGTTGAACTTGTTATAACGGATAGAAATATTGTTGGCAAATTCGGGCTTCAAGTCCGGGTTACCTTGTACAGGGTATAGGGCGTTAGAGAAATCTGTTACCGGCTGCAATTGGCTAAATGTTGGCTGGTTACTAACACCGCTGTAATTAATACTTAAGGTATTGCTTCGTGCAAAGTTGTAAACAAAACGGGCAGTTGGAGCAAAGTTAACAGTGGTTACACGTGTGTCTGCCCCGGTGGTAACAGAGTGGCCATCCAATGTAGATGGCTGGATGCCCAAACCTAATGTATAGTTATATTTCTTTTGAACCACACGGTAGTTTAAACCTACGCGGTTGGTGGTAAATGTAAAATTATAATCGTTACTCAAAAGCTGATAGGGTACATAGTTATTTGCGGTTGTAAGTGTATCTGTTTGTTTATCGCTCGAGGTGTAAGAATGGTTATATGCATAATTAAACTCCAGGAATGATACCTTGGTTAAAGGCTCGATATAAGAAAATGTTGCACCTGCCGACTTAGTAGTACCATTGACATCAATTTGTTGATTAACCGGTGCTATAGCCTTGCTTGGGGGTATAAAATTATATATCGGGTTTTGCGACTGGTCGTTCTTAGCAGTGCTTAAATTAACATTAATACTCAGGTTACGGCCGTGTCCATTAAAGCGGTGGTTATACAATGCTGTTAAACCCAGCGTTGGCGATGAAGAATTGGCGTAAGTGGTAGAAGTATAATTAGTATTAAGTTGCGTGTTTGCTACAATGTCATTAGCATTAGTAAGTGTTTTAGCATAAGAAAACGTTGGCGTAACTTTTAAATAATTAATCGTATCCGGCTTGTACTCCATATTCCAGGTAAAGCGGTGATTAATGTTATTATCATTCTCTAAACTCTTCTGGTTGGTAGTGCTTGGGTTCGAGCCCGTATTCTGTTGGTTAGAGGTAGTGTTAGTAAACGTGCTGTTATCGGCAAAGCTGTAACTGCCATATACGGCAAGATGCTTACCCCATTGGTCGCGAAAGTTGGCCCCGATAGAGTGCGCATCGGTAATACCATTAGTATTACTGGTAAGGCCCGATGATGCCCTTGAAGCATTACCACGGCCGCCACCGCCGCCGCCACCGAAGTTACCACCTGCACCTCCGCCGCCAAAGCCGCCACCGCCGGTACTACCGAATGAGAAAGTGTTTACGTTGGTATTGTTAATGCTCCCCAAAACAGAAACCTGCCTGTCGCCTTTAAAATCAAATAAATTAATTGATCCTAAATAGCGGTTATCATTTTCCTGTGGAGAAGGCAAGGCATCGCGGCCGTCACCTGCGGTTCCTGAAAATGAGTAGCCGTAGTTTTTATCCTTACGGATGGTTACATTTAATACCTTGGTTGGGTCGCCGGTTTTAATGCCGGTTAGGTTGGCCTGGTCGCCGTAATCATCCACAATCTGGATGCTTTCAAGCAGGTCAGCCGGAATATTTTTGGTGAGCGATGTTACGTCGCCACCCATATAATCTTTACCGTTAATACGCACTTTGGTAACCGATTGGCCCTGCGCTGTAACCGCACCGGTAGATGGATCAACATCAACACCCGGCGCTTTTTTCAAGGCGTCTTCGAGCGTGGCGTTCGGCCGTACGTTTAGGGCGCTTACCTTATATTCTACTGTATCTTCTTTAACCACAACCGGGTTAACGCCTACAATCTTCACTTCATTAAGGGTAGTGTTTGATTGTTTAAGCATAATGTTACCAACATCAACCGGTTTAGGGTCGGCTGTTAATGCATAATGTTTTCGCAATGATTCATATCCTATAGATGCTGTTGTTATGGTAATTTTCAATCCTTTTACAGCGGGGAACACAAACTTTCCGTCAACATTGGCAGCAACATTAACGCTGTCGCCCTGCTCGGAAGTAAGCGTAACCACAGCGCCGGGAAGGGTTTGTTTGGTGGTATCAATTACAGTACCGCTTACCTGGTGGGTTGCCTGGGCATAAGCTCCTGTAATGGTTAAAAAGATGATCAAAAGTAATAAGGGTATTCGTTTCATACTATACGCAAGTGAATAAAATTGTTTGGGGTTATGTTAATACAATAGTTTGACTACAAAGGTTCAATTAGTTTATTATATATAGCTGATTTATATAGGATTGTTACATATAATGAGCGAAATGATCGTTTTTTTAACCCTACAGCCCATTTTTTGCTTATTACATTAAATATGATTGTAAAAAACATATTACCATTGCTTATATTTTTTTATGATTGTAACATACCTGTAACTATTTACGCCATATGATATACCATTGGGAAAGTTTTTAACGTTAGAATTAGGAAACAACGCGCCTGATGATGTAATGTTTACTTTTAAACAAATGAGGAGTAAAATCAATCAATAATTTTGAAACACATTGATTTTCTTTTCGTTATACATAACAAAGCATTAACTTATGAATAAGGTACGCGCTTCTTTGCACTCACGTGTGCACAACTGGATTGACACGGTAGGCTTCCGCCTCAATACTTCAGACACTAATAAAAAAAGCAATATTACCACGCGTCATTATTTTTTCGAGACTTTCAATTTTATTGAAAAATCGAACAATAATGAACCCGAAAAATCAAAATTTTTATGCTTCGATCCGTACGGCGAAACCATGAAAGTGCGTTCGCTGCTCGATCTGCAATCTGCTTTTTTTGAGAACATCAGCCAGTTGAAATAATACCGGCTACCACAACCTTTACCCAACCCCAATTTGCTTAAAAAAGCGACGGGCAACCCTTATATACTAATAGTATTACAGAAGAAAGCCTCCCGATATATCGGGAGGCTTTCTTTTTACAATGCCAATTGGCAGATTCTTATTTTTAGATTAATCTAAGCCTTAAAAATCAACATCAGGCAATTGATCATCAGCCTGAACACCTCGTCCTGGCATCCCAGCACCCTGTACATTAATTACCGGGTGGGTTGGGTTTAAGGTTTCTTTAATACGCAGGTGCAAATCTGTATAATGTGCGGCTGTCATAGCATCGCCACCTTTAGGCAGGCCGGCATCAATGCGTTTAAGTTCGGCACGTACCATTGGTTTAATGTCAGACAGGGCGGTGTTAATTGGCGTAAAGCCCGAGTTGGCTAATTGTGCCGATGTAGCACCCGGGAAACTGCGGCTCAAATCTTCATTCAATAAACCTTTTAATTGCTCAACATAACCGCGTTGCAGGTTGCGTTTAAATGCATCTGGTTTACCTGCGTTAAAAATACCGGCACGCAGATCGTTAAATAAATCGGCTACGGAGTAAGCAGTTGCGCCATTTTTACTTTCGTTATCATACATACGTGCTAAACGGTTTGATGATAGCACAGAACCCAGCGTACTAACTTGCACTGCTTTAATGCGGTTAAGCATCACGCCGTTATCAAATTTGCTTAACTCTTCGTTATTAATTAACCATGTTGGCGTAGTAAATAATTGCTTGTTCAAAAAGTCCGAAGCTTCGTGCTGGCGATCTTTTGCAATAAAGGTATAAACCGCACCTTTCTGGTCGTAGGTTTTAAAGTTTTCGCTCATACCGCCAATGTTCATGGTAACGTGGCCCATGTAGCGGTTAAACTGGGTTACAATCTGGCCATACATTTCCTGCAGGTCATCAAAATCTTCACCTTTTTGGAAAGTCCATTTTTCCAGGTTAGGTAATATGCGTTTCAGGTTGGCAATACCGTAGGTACTTGCTTTCATGGCATTATCACCTAAATCTTCGTTCTGCAAACGAGGGTCAATGCTGGTGCCCTGGCGGCCGTAGTAATACAGTGGGTTACCCGCACGCTCTTTAGTCCAAACGTTCAGGGCTTCTTTCTCCTGCTCAACAGTTTTATTACCCGGGAACCAGGTGTAGCCCCATTTAATAGCCCAATCATCATATTCGCCAATTTGCGGATACATGTGGGTTACACCATCACCCGGTTGGGCAATGTAGTTAAAACGGGCATAGTCCATAATGGAAGGTGCTGTACCGTGCGTATCAGTAAAGTGTTTAGAGCGTAACGAATCAACCGGGTAAGCATAGCTCGAACCGAAGTTATGCGGCAGGCCAAGCGTGTGGCCAATTTCGTGCGATGACACAAAGCGGATTAGCTGGCCCATTTGCTCATCAGTAAATTTAGGCGCGCGTGCAGCAGGATTGATAGCCGCAGTTTGCACCATAAACCAATCGTGCACCAGGCTCATTACGTTATGGTACCAACCAACGTGGCTTTCCAGAATTTCTCCGGTACGCGGGTCAGAAATATGCGGGCCGTAAGCGTTTTGCACATCCGATGCAAAATAACGCACTACACTATAGCGGGCATCTTCGGTACTAAATTCAGGATCTTCTTTAGCGGTTGGTGCTGGTTTACCAACAATGGCGTTTTTAAAACCGGCAGCCTCGAAAGCTTTGTTCCAGTCGTTAATACCCATCACTAAGTAAGGCACCCATTTTTTCGGTGTAGCCGGGTCAATATAGTATACAATTTGTTTCTTAGGTTCAACCAGTTCGCCGCGGGCATAAGCAGCCGGGTCTTTAGGTTCCAGTCTCCAGCGGTGGATGTATGCTGTTACTTCCGATTTTTGCGCATCGGTACCATAGTCAGTCTGGCGCTGGCCGAAGAAACCTACGCGGCTATCCATCAAACGGGCCTTCATCGGCGTTTTAGGCAATAACAACATCGAAGTATTTAATTCGAAGGTTATGGCTGCGTTTGAATTATCTGTAGGAGATTCGCCCGCACGATAAGTTTTCAGCGTACGGACTTCGGTATTGATCGGGAAGCTTTTAATGGTATCGATGTATGATCTGCTTGCATCAACCGCACTAATTTTATAAGCTTTCTTAATCTCGTCGGGGATACCGGTAGCTGTAACATCGCCATTATAAAAATCGGTTACATCAATTAAAACACCGGTAGTATCTTTATTATAAGCTTTAACATCAAAAGAAGCTAGCACCGCATCAATGTTCGAGTTTTTTACCGCCTCGTACATATCTGTAGTACTATCGGCTTTCAGTCTGTAACTCGGCACGCGGATCATGATCTGTTTATCATGACGTTCCCATTTCCAAACTTGGTCATTAACTTCTTCGCCACCGTATTGTAGCCCGAAGTTTTTTAGATTGGCCGGTGTTTTTACAAAACGGGTTACTACCAGCATTTCGCGGTTAAGCATCGAGTCTGGGATTTCGTAGTAATACTTACCATCAACTTTGTAAGTATTAAATAAGCCTTTATCAACCTTGGTTTTGGGCGTAATAATATCGCTGAATTTTTTGATGCCTTCTTTTTTGGCAGGGCCTCCAAGCGTGGCCGTTGCAGAAGCCCCCCCACCTGGTGTAGAACTTGTTTTAAGGGTTACTTGCTGTGATGTATGTTTTTTTGATGCGCAAGATGCCGCAAAAACGGCGGCGGCAATCATAGAGGCATACAATCCCTGATTGAGTTTTTTATTCATTATGGCTGTTTAAATTAATTCTGGAAAAGGAGGTAAAAATATGCTATCCGCGCTTATTAATTATATTTTTCGAAAGTAACAAGATGCTTACAATCGGCGCTTTAGGGTAAGGATATAGCGATAACGTTTTCTATCGCGATAAATATCGAGTATCAAACTCCTGTCGGGGCCCGATTTAAACAGGTCATCTATTTCCTGTATACTCATATCAACAACCGGTTTAAAGTTAATATTTAAAATAATATCGTCTTTTTGCAGGCCGCTCATATCCCCAGCCGAGCCCGGTTCAACCCGGTTAATAATAACGGCATGCAAATCGTCGCCATCGGCATAATATTCCAGTCCGCTCATGTCATGTTCAAACGCGTTTTTGAACTCCTTGCCTGGCTTTAAAAACAAGGCGTTATTCTGGTAATCAACAATAAGCGTAAATCTTTTTAATATACCCAGGCCCAGGTTGCCATCACGGGGTACTGCCCGAGCATTGGTTGATGACGTGTCTGTAAGCGTGAAAGATGTTATTACATTTTTAAAGGCGTATTTTCCTATATCAACTTCACTTACCCGGCTTATTAAACCGCTAACAGGCCCGGTTAAACCAACGCCTAAATTACCTACAATAAACTTTTGGGGCAGGGTGTTGTTTTTTATCTGGTTATCCAGCATTAGCGGGTGGCCGGCGCCTAAATCAATTATCAGTTTGGCGTTCATTTCTGTCTTGTCCATCAACCTTACCCGGGCCTGCATATAGGGTTTACCCTGCTCAATAGTAATCGGTACACGAAATCCTTTTTTAAACTCTTTTAAATCGCCCGAACGGGCAACAGTCATGGTGCTATCGTAGAAATTAAACTTAACGGCCAGGCTGTTAAAAAAATCGTATCCGATAAGGCCATGTATCTGCATACCGGCATAATTAGAAAGCCCGAAGTGATCTTTTTTTAATATCGCAGCCGACATGTTATTTCCCTGTATGCCGTCTATATCAAATTTAAGGTTAGAACTTATCTGGGCATCAAAATCTGCCCCCTCGCCCAGGCCGGATAGTTTTATAGTGCGGTGGCTTTGCGTACCGATAGAATCGGCAAGAGAAGGATCTGTAATAATGATAATACCAACGCCGCTATCTATAATAAAATTAAATGGGCCTTTGCCATCAATTTTTGTTTTTACAATAACCATGTTGCGTACCATTTTAAATGGCACACTAATCTTTTTTTTACCCGCAGGCAAATCAAAAAACTGCGCCTTTGCCCCCGTTATGCTAAAAGCAAAAAGTAAAACAAGCACATAGTATCGAAGCCGCAATATATCAAACGCTTTAAGCAACAATTTATGGTTATAATTGGATGTTAAAATTACATAAACATATACATCAATAACAAATAATATATGCAGCGAAACCTGCTTAAATGGCTAGCCTCTACCCTGTTTATTTGCCTGGCATTAAACGTATGCTATGCCGGTGGAATACGCAAACGCAAGATAAAAAAGCTGTTTAAACACTCCGTTATATTTAATACGCATTTTACCGGCTTTGCGTTGTATGATATTGATAAACAGCAAAGCGTTTACGAGCTCAATGCTGATCATTATTTCACCCCGGCATCAAATGCAAAACTGTTTACGTTTTATACCTGCTTAAAGATGCTACCCGATTCGGTGCCTGCACTAAAGTATAGTATCCGTAATGATTCCCTCTTATTTTGGGGAACTGGCGACCCTTCTTTTTTACACACCGAACTTAAAGGCACCAATGCCTACAATTTCCTGAAACAAAGTAGTAAAAAGCTATTCTTTTGCCCGGGCCAATACCAAAACGATATATATGGTGCCGGCTGGGCCTGGGACGATTATAACGACTACTATGAAGCCGAAATAAACGAGCTGCCCATTGAAAACAACCTGGTAACTATTTATGCCGATACAAATAAACAATTACAAACAATCCCCGCCTACTTTAGCCGCTTTTTAACTACAGATAGCAGTTATTGCCCTACAAACTACAGGCTTAAACGAAACTTTTTAAGCAACATAATTATCTCTCCTGCAACACCTGCTCCTGCTCATTTTAATCAGGAAGTTCCCTGGAAAACAAGTAACGAACTTATTGTTCAACTTTTGCAGGATACGCTTAAAAAATCTGTCGGCTTGTTAAACATTAAACTTCCGGCAGATGCAAAAGTGATCTACAATACCAATACTGACACCGTTTACCGACACATGTTACAAACCAGTGATAACTTTATAGCCGAACAATTATTGCTGGTGTGCTCATCTGTTAAGTTTAACTACCTCAATGCCGATTCGGTAAGGCAGTACGCCATTCGTAATTATTTGAATGATTTGCCTGATAAACCACAATGGGCCGATGGATCTGGCTTATCGAGGTTAAATCTTTTTACCCCCAGAAGCATTATAGCACTATTGAACAAGATACGCAGTCAGGTGAACAACGATGAGCTATTGCACAGCATGCTTTCTGCCGGAGGTGTAAGCGGTACGCTGAGATCTGCCTATAAAATAGATAATGGCCAGCCCTTTGTGTGGGGAAAAACAGGTTCGCTCTCTAACAATTATAATCAGAGCGGTTATTTGATAACCCGCAAGGGCCGCAGGCTCGCTTATTGTTTTATGAATAATAATTATGTTGATAGCACCCGCTCCGTTCGCGACGAAATGGCACGGGTAATTACTTATATTCACGATAACTTTTAACGTTATGAAACCTATCGCCCTGCTTTTAATTGTGCTGGCAATGGCCGGCTGCAATAAATTTATTTTTGAATGAGTGAATAGAGTGAGTGAATCGTTCATATCTCACGCCAATTGCGAGCGATAGCGTGGCAATCAGTATTAGGTTATTGACGTTTGTGGGAATATTATTTCAATAACGCTCTATTTTGTAATTCTTATCGATAGCGAAGAATCTTCTTCGATGTACTGTCTTGAACCAGAATTTTCAGAATTATAGAATAGGCGCAGAAGATTCTTCATTACATTCAGAATGACAAAATCGTTAAGGAAATTTGAGTAATTCGCTATAATTAGTGCAATTGGTGTCAAAACAAAAACCCCTATATACAGCAAAGCCCCTGATGGGCAGGGGACTTTTACTAACCAATTATAAACCTAAATTATGAGAAGAGCTGTTGGGGAAGGATTCGAACCTCCACAGAGTGGTTAGTCAGCCTAAACTGATTTCCCATATTCTCCGCCACCGGGACAAGGAGGTGTGTCTGCCAAAAATTTCACCACCCAACATTATTTTTTATTTAAGAACGCGCTCATCATTTCCGACTTGCTTATTACAAATCTAACGTTGCGAACCATTCCTTGCAAATATTTCAATGAAATAATTTTATTTTTATTCAAATTTTAATTAGACTTGTGATTAAATAATGAATTGAAAATTTATGCCTCACAAAAAAGCTCAAAATTTAGAAATTGACAATCTCGATATTCAGATTTTGTCAATATTGATGAACAATGCAACTACACCTTATACGGAAATTGCAAAAGAGTTAATTGTATCGGGCGGCACCATCCACGTGAGGATGAAAAAATTGGAAGAGATGGGTGTGATAAAAGGTGCCAGCCTCGAAGTCGATCCTCAAAAGTTAGGTTTTGATATTACGGCCTTTTTAGGTATTTACCTCGAAAAAGGCTCGCAATATAATGAAGCCGTTAAACGCCTTAAAGAAGTAAAGGAAATTGTTGAACTGTATTACACTACAGGCAGCTGGAGTATTTTTGCAAAAATTGTTTGCCATGATACCACCCACCTGCGCGAAGTGCTAAACGAACGCATACAAAGCGTACCCGGCATACAGCGTACCGAAACCTTTATCTCATTAGAAGAAAGCGTGAAAAGGCAGATTAGTTTAGACTAACCTACCTGAACTTGTTTTTTAGTGCAGCCAATTTGCTCTGCATATCCATCTCGGGCTCCCGTTGTTGGGGTTTAGCCTGTGGTTGTGGTGTTGCTGTTCTTTTTACCCTGTTCTCAGGCTCGGCAGATTTCATGGATAATGAGATCCTTTTGCGGTTTACATCTACCTCTGTAACCGTTACCATAACCTGCTGATGTACCTTCAGAACCTCGTTAGGGTCTTTAATAAAGCGATTGGTAATCTGGCTCAGATGCACTAAACCGTCTTGATGTACACCTATATCTACAAACGCTCCAAAGTTGGTAATATTGGTTACAATGCCCGGTAGTTTCATGCCGGTCTTTAAATCATTTATTGTATTTACACCTTCGGTAAAGCTAAAAGCTTCAAACTTTTCGCGTGGATCAAGCCCTGGTTTCGCCAGCTCGGCCATAATATCGTTAAGTGTAGGTAAACCAACTGTTTCAGTAATATATTGTTTAAGCGGGATGCTGGCGCGAAGTTTACTATCGCTCATCAGGTCGCTTACCGAGCATTTTATGTCTTTTGCCATCTGCTCAACCAAAGCGTAACGCTCGGGGTGTACGGCGCTGGCATCAAGCGGGTTTTCGGCATGGCGTATGCGGAGGAAACCCGCGGCTTGCTCGTAAGCTTTATCGCCCAGTCGTGCTACTTTTTTCAACTGGTCACGCTTTTTGAAGGCACCATTCTGATTACGGTAGTCAACTATATTCTGCGCCAATTGAGGGCCTAAGCCAGATACATATGCCAATATTTGTTTCGAAGCCGTGTTCAGCTCCACACCTACCGCATTAACGCAGCTCATTACGGTATCATCCAGCGAGGTCTGTAATTTATTCTGATCCACATCGTGCTGGTACTGGCCAACACCGATTGATTTCGGGTCGATCTTTACCAGTTCGGCTAATGGGTCCATCAACCTGCGGCCGATAGATACTGCGCCACGCACGGTAATATCCTGATCCGGAAACTCCTCGCGTGCGGCATCTGATGCCGAATAGATAGACGCTCCACTCTCATTTACCATTACCTTAGTTACACCAGCAAGGTTCAGATTTTTTACAAACAACTCGGTTTCGCGGCCGGCGGTACCGTTGCCGATTGCAATAGCTTCGGTCTGGTATTTCTCCACCATGTGTTTCAGGGTTTTCTCAGCTTCTCTCTGCTGACCGGCTCCAGTATGAGGGAATATTGCGGTATATTCTAATAGTTTTCCCTGCTCGTCCAAAGCAACCACCTTACAACCCGTACGGAAGCCCGGGTCAATGGCAATCAGACGTTTCTGACCAAGTGGCGCGGCCAGTAATAACTGGCGGGCATTTTCTGCAAACACGCGGATAGCTTCTTCATCTGCTTTCTTTTTGGTTAGCAAACGCACCTCTGTTTCCATCGATGGTTTTAGCAGGCGTTTATAGCTATCACTTGCGGCCAGTTTAACCTGGGCAGCAGCGGGGTTATTGGCGGTTACAAATGTTCTGTCTAATAAATCAATTGCTTCTTCTTCTTGTGGCTGGATATCGAGATATAAGATTTCTTCTTTCTCGGCACGGCGCATGGCAAGTACCCGGTGCGATGGTGCCGATGTTAGCGGTTCTGTCCAGTCGAAGTAGTCTTTATACTTAATTCCGGCCTCTTCTTTACCAGGGATTACTTTGGATTGAAATGTGCCTTTGTTTAAAAACAGGTTGCGCATTTTAGCACGCACGTCTGCGTTTTCGCTAATTACCTCGGCAATGATATCTCTTGCGCCGGCTAGTGCCTCGGCAGTATTGTTTACACCCTTCTCTGCATCGATATAAGTACTTGCATCGAGTTCGGGGTCGCCTTTGCCTTGAGCTAATAATAAATCAGCTAAGGGCTGCAAGCCTTTTTCGCGGGCCATGCTAGCGCGGGTTTTACGTTTAGGGCGGTACGGCAGGTAAATATCTTCCAGCGCTACCATTGTTTCAGCATCATTTACCTGCTTCTCCAACTCCGGCGTTAATTTGCCCAGCTCGGTAAGAGATTTCAAGATAGCTTCACGGCGCTTATCCAGTTCGCGGAGTTGCTGTACGCGGTCGCGGATGGCGGCCACCTGTACTTCATCCAGAGAGCCGGTAAGCTCTTTACGATAACGGGAGATAAACGGCACGGTAGCGCCCTCGTCTAATAAGCCGACAGTGGTGTTAACTTGTTTAGAGGAAATAGAAAGTTCCTGCGCTATCTTGATGTAATGATCTGGCATTCGATGTTCAATTTTAAAGAGTGCAAAGTTGAAGCTATAAGTACGAAAGTCAAAATTATTTTTTCGTTAAGTGTTAACATCAGGTTTACCCAACACGGGCTGCACAGGTGTTCCGTTTTTTGAAAGCGGAACACTTCGGAACACCCGGAACACCCTGGCTAATTCGCCAAAATCATCGCTCCTGATATCCTAAACATCGTTTTTGGCACCAAATCGAAAATGACTTAAAAGTCCGGAACACCTAAAATGAATTGAGTTAAAAACGAACCATCTTTTTTCCCGGCAACTGACAACCGACAACCGACAACTGAAATAACTATCTTTGTAAGCTATGGATCAGTACGCGCAACGGATGTATGAAATGAAACTGGAGGATATTTACAGAAGCTCCAGCTGGATACCCGATGAGATTTCTTTACCCGATTTTATTGCCCTGTTTCCGGTCGAATTTAAAAACGGCAAAGCCATCCGCCCCGATAAACCGAAAGATTTTGATTTTGACAGGGAAACTTACCTGGCCATTATGGTGGCGTTTCGGCAAGCGTTTAGTTGATTCTGCAGACTGAAGTCTGCCGGCATATTCTTCCGAAGTCTCCAGACTGTGGACAACAAAACACCTTTATTCTACCTTAAATTCACCGGAAACAACAACTTTTTCTATTGATTCAGCTGTTGGGCCATAGTTCATCCTCAAACGAAAAACGTGTCCGTTTTTACGGTAAGCAATGGATATGTTAAGCCGATAAACTCCATTAACCAATTTCTTTTCATTAAGCTTTTTTTCAAAGGCTGCCTTATCGGGCACATTGGTCGTAATATCCAGTATAATCTCCCGCCATTTATTATCTAAAAGCTGCTCTATACCAACGTAATAATAAACAGCCTTCGGGCTTGATAATGCGTACTTTACGGTTTCATTTTGTTTAAAGCCAGTTCCGTTCAGCACTTTAATAACAGGTGCCGTTGGTTGTGCTTTACAAAAAACGCAAAGAGTTAACAGCACCGAAGTGAAAAGCACTTTTAGTTTCATTCCATTTTAGTTATAGCACAAATTAGTCCATTTCCTTACAAATAACTCAACCACCAATCCTTCCGTCGCTGTTTCAGTTTCATAAACCAGCGGCAGGGGAAATAAAGGATTACCACAATAATCATCCAGATGAGATAGATTACAGGCAAATCGAAGCCCCATTTATTGACGACACTCATGCCTGCATCCTGCAATTGCTTGATGGTGAACCCCATCGATAAGGCCACAATTACCTGCGAAATATGCACCAGGTAAATATGCGGCACATAATAAAAGAACGGCACACGGCCGTAAACGGTAAATATTCGGGTAAGCCAGTTATTCACATGTTCTAACCCGACAAGGGCCAGGATGGAGATACCCAAAGTCATCAACAGGTACAATAACGAAGGTGGATATTTCTGACACTTAATTACGGCCAGTATGTTTTTCCACCATACATGCTGTTGTTCCCAGGGGAATGGGTCGCCGTAAATATTGAAGATGCGCAGGATGAGGAAAAGCGCCAGGCAACCCAGCCCTATCTTCACAAACAAAGCCTGCCGAACTTTGGGTTCCAGTTTAAAGAAGGTACCGAAACCATAACCGGCAGCCATTACACCAATCCAGGGTACGATGGGATATAACAGGAATATGGATTCGTAGTTATCGATTTGGTAAAAACCTTGCTGGTGCAGTATCAGCCATAATAACTGGAAATGGCCGAATGAGCTGGCTTTAATCCCATCGAGCGAATTATGCCCGAAGATGAGCACCAACCCAACAATGGCAATGCTGCCAGGCTTTAGGTTCAGCCATATCAGGAGTGACAGGAAAAGCATGCTGCAACCAATAGCCCAGATCACCTGCGCAAACATCATATGGAAACCAATATCTAACTGCCAACCGAATTCGATAACGGTAAATTCTAAAAACAGCAACCACAACCCGCGCTTTAATAAAAAGCCAGCCGCCTGATTTTTGGTGGTCCGTTTAGCGAGCGACAAAAATGCGCTCGTCCCCGAAAGGAATATAAACGTAGGTGCACAGAAATGCGTGATCCACCGGGTGAGGAAAAGCCAGGGTGTGGTTTTACTCAAATCGAGCGGATCGAAGGGTACATTGGTATAAAAATCGCGCACATGATCGAGCGCCATGATGATCATGATAATGCCGCGCAGGGTATCAATAGAACCGATACGTTGCCGGGGTTGCTTTATAGCCTCTTCCATAATTCAATTTAGGTAATTGAATATAAGGATATTATGAGAAATTCAAGTCGTTTGTAAATGATTTATTTGTGGTGGTTTGCGTTGTTGGTAGGCTAGCTGCTGTAATTGTAGGTTAACTGTTCGTATTGAATATCAGCTTTCCATTAGGAAGGGTGGGGTGATATATGAATCGTCAGTGGATGTACTTTTTCTTTTCTCTCAAAGAAAAAGTACTAAAAAGAAAAGTCGCAGCCGGGCCCTGTTGCTATGAACTTTCAGTGCTTTAGCAATACCTGTGGTTGCCGCAACATTGCCAATGCTGCATGAGGAAGGTTATGTT
>CAHJXH010000064.1 GCA_903644075.1 Sphingobacteriaceae bacterium
TCGCTATCGCTCAGAATAACAAAATAACGGCAGTCATGCTGAGCCCCGTCGAAGCATGGTGCAGAGGGTCTCTGCGCGCGACACTTCGAGTACCTAGTGTGACTCCCGGCCTATCAATCGCAGAAGATTCTTCACTACGTTCAGAATGACAAAAGGGTTAGTTCCGCTACCTCTTCCCCAACCAAGCTCCCCATGGCTATACCCATGCCATTGCAGCGCACGGCACAAAATACATTTGGTTTTAGCTCTTTAATAATCGGACTCAGCTCTTCGCCGAAACCCATGATGCCGCTCCACCAGTAATCAATTTCTACAGGTTGATTTGGGAGGATCATTTCATGGAGATATTGAGTCAGTTGATTTTTCACCTGTTCAGTATTGCCAAAGTCGGCAGTTTCTTCGGCCTTGAAGTCAATATTACGGCCGCCGCCAAAAAGTACCCGGTTATCGATATTGCGGAAATAGTAATAACCTTCGTTAAAATGATAAGTCCCTTTAAGTTTAAGATTGGGGATAGGCTTGGTTACCAATACCTGCCCGCGGCCGGGCACCACATCCAGATCGGGGTAAAGCTGGCTGGCAAAGGCGTTGTTGGCGACAATCACTTTCTTCGCTTTAAAAACACCCTGGTTGGTATAAGTCGATTGATGGCTATTTTCAATTTCAATACGATCAACCATACAATTATTTAGCACCAACACACCTGCTTCGTAAGCTTTATATAGCAGCGTGCGCATCATATGCCCGGTATGGATCTGGCCTTCGTATTTATTAACAATCATCCGGCTAACACCCTCAAAACTAAAGCCTGTAATTTTAGCATCTGCAACTGCATAAATGTCAGTATCGCCAATAACTTCGCTTAAAAATTTGTTGAGATAGGGAATAGCTTCAATACATAGTTCTGCTTCTTCCTTTTCAGATGTAGTAAATAATTCGTATCCGCCGTGCTGTTCATAACGGATATTGTCTTCGCCCAGGTTAGCTCTTAAGCGTTGCAGTCCGCGATATTTATAGTCAACCATGCGCAGCATTTCGGCTTCTGATGAACGGATAATATAACCCAATTGTTCAGAAACGGTACCAAAACAAGCGAAACCTGCGTTTTTAGTACTGGCACCACTGGGTAAAAAACCACGATCTAAAACTGTAACTTTAAGTAGCGGTTGCTGCCTTTTTAAATGCAGTGCGGCGCTAAGGCCAACCAGCCCGCTGCCAATTATAATTACATCTGCATTGTAAATAAATGCAGTACGTTCCCAGTAGGAGAATGTCGGATCTTGAGCTGTCATATTCTCAAATGCGGAATACTTTTTGAAACACCTAATAAAAACATAAATATGATACATTTCTCATTTATAACCGCATATATAGGCTTTTCTTCTGCCTGGGTCTTAATGATCGGCGTGGCGTTGGTGAGCTTTATTGTACAATCGCGTTTTAAAAGTAAGTTTCAGAAATATGCCGAGATCCCATTATCGTCGGGCTTAACCGGTGCAGAGGTTGCGCAAAAAATGCTGCGGGATAACGGCATTTTAGATGTAGAGGTAATTTCTGTAGAAGGACAGCTAACCGACCATTACAACCCCGAAAACAAAACCGTGAACTTAAGCCCCGATGTTTATTATAGCCGAAGCGTTGCCGCAGCTGCCGTAGCCGCGCACGAATGCGGACACGCAGTACAACACGCCCGTGCTTACGGCTGGTTAAATTTACGTACAGCCATTGTTCCTGTAATCAGCGTGGCGTCAAAATTGGTACAATGGACTTTGATGATCGGCGTTATGCTGATGATCTTCGCCAGTAACCCTTATATTTTAATAATAGGTATTGCTGCACTGGCTTTAGTTACACTGTTTAGCTTTATTACCCTGCCGGTTGAGTTTGATGCCAGTCAGCGTGCGTTGGCCTGGTTAAATAATAATTACAGCGTAATGCAAAGCAGCCAGGAACACGAGCAGGCCAAAGATGCCTTATGGTGGGCAGCGATGACTTATGTAGTTGCAGCTTTAGGTTCGTTAGCCACACTGCTTTATTACATCTCGTTTTTAAACAGAAGAAATTAAAGGGAAGTCGGGAGTCAAGAATCAAGACAATATTTAAAGGCGTTGAGTGATGAGCTTAGCGCCTTTTGCTTTTCACTCAATAATTCCCCAATACCGCGTTTTTTTGTTGAAAATTTTCCACGATTTTCTACAGTTTTACATTACAACTATTAGGAATCCCTTTTAACATGCTAATAACAGCGTTTTTTAAGGCAGTTAATACTTTGGTGCTTTATTTGCCTTAAACGAAATCTCTGAACGAGATATTACGATAGTTAAAACTTTTATGAAAAAATTCTTTACACTTCTAACACTAGCCTCTGTTGCGGCTTTTACATCATGTAAAAAGGACAACAACTCTGGCAGCAGCCCTGCAAGCACCAACGCAACTAAAATTGCACCGGATGGCTTCAACTTCGCTACCACTAAAACGGTTAACTTAAATGTTACCCTGCAAGATAATAATGGTGGCGCTATAGCCGGTGTAGTAGTTAGCGTTTACGCTCCGGGCAACACAGATGCTTCAACCTCATTATTTAAAGGCATCACCGATAAATCTGGTAATTTAACTGCTAAAGTAACCGTGGCTACTTCGCTTGATAAAATAGTTATCGACCCTGCTTATGTAGGTTTAATGCGTTACGCAACTGCTGCTATTAACAATGGTTCAACCACTGTAGTTATTGGTGGTAAAGCAGGCTACAGCGGCGATATTATCCCTGATGCTGTTAACACTGTTGCTACTGCAACTTCATCAGCAAGCCACGTTATGACAAATGGTACCAGCTCTGTAGATGTGGTTTACCCTACAGGCTATACCTCTTCTAACGCGTTTACCAGCCCTACCAACTTAGGCCGCCCTGCTTATTTAGAAGCAACAGGCGATGTAGTTGATGCTTCATTACTTTCTTATGTAAACGCATCATTGCCAGAAGGTACCCCGGTAACAACCTCGCACCCATCGTACCTGGCTACAAATGCTGTTCATGCTATTAACGTAACTGCAAAATCAGATGTATGGGTTACTTTCGTATCAGAAGGCGCTGGCTACCAAAACACTTTAGCTTACTATACTTACAAAACAGGCAACCCGCCTACACAGGTTTTAGGTGGTACCAATGCTAACGGTATTGATAAGGTTACTTATATTTTCCCTAATGCTTCGGGAGTGGGTTCTGGCGGTGGCTTAAAATCTGGCGACAAGGTTAAATTAGGCACTTTTGACGCAGGTACAACCATCGGTTTCGTATTAATTCAAAATGCATGGACCGGCAGTGGTGTTAACACCAGCAATACTGCTTTCTTTACCCAGGATGAGTTAAACCCGGAAAACACTGCAGCTTTAAAAAAGCATACTGTAATGCTGTATGATGATGTTCACAAACTTTACCTATTAGGTTTTGAAGATCAGAACAGACAAACAGGCAGCTCTGACAACGACTTTAACGACCTGGTTGTATACGCAACATCTAATCCTATTACTGCTATCTCGGGCATTGGTGTAGCTCCAATTGATAAAGGCGGCGATACTGACGGCGATGGTGTGGCAGATAACCAGGATGCTTTCCCTACCGACCCAACACGTGCTTACATTAGCTACTATCCATCAGCAAGCACTTATGCAAGTTTAGCTTACGAAGATAACTTCCCAAGCAAAGGCGATTATGACATGAATGACCTGCTGGTTAAATACCGTTATACTTTCATCAGCAATGCTTCAAACCAGGTTGTTGAATTAAAAGGCGATTACATGGTTGGTGCAGCAGGTGCATCGTTCCACAATGGTTTTGGTGTTCAATTACCGGTTGCGGCTTCGGCAGTGTCTTCGGTAACTGGTCAGCAGTTCATCAGCAGTTATATTACACTGGCATCAAATGGGGTAGAAGCAGGCCAAAGCAAAGCGGTTATTATTCCGTTTGATAACCACGAGGCTTTAGCTAAAAACCCTGACGGCGCTTTCTTTATCAATACTTTAACTACTAAAGATAAAGTAACCAGCAAAACAGCTACTGTTGATATTAACTTTGCTACCCCGGTTGCGGCTTCAACTTTAGCAATTGCTAACTTTAATCCATTCCTGATCAGCAACCTGCGCCGCGGTTATGAGATCCACTTACCGGGTTATGTACCAACTGATAAAGCTAATACAGCGTTGTTTGGCACAGCCGATGATAACTCATCACCATCTGCAGGCCGTTACTATGTATCTAAAGAAAACTGGCCCTGGGCTATCAGCTTCACCGGCGACTTTAGCTACCCTGTTGAAAGCGTTAACATTACACAAGCTTATCCTCACTTTAGCGATTGGGCTAGTGCCGGTGGTATAAGTTTCCTTGACTGGTATAGCAACACTGCAACCGGTTACCGTGTAAATAGTAACATTTACAGCAAATAATTTTTAACTATCTGATATATCCAGAAAGCCACCCGCCTAACAGCAGGGTGGCTTTTCTTATTTTAAGACATAGCCCCAATTATATTTAGATCTTCACAAGCATTTTCCCTTCATTCCTGCCTTCAAAAAGGCCGATAAATGCTTTGGGTAAGTTTGTGAACCCATCTATTATTGTTTCCGAATAAGTTAGTTTTCCTTCATTTAACCAGGTTGATAGTTGAGCAATGCCCTCTGGAAATTTTTCTGCAAAATCGGCAATTAGAAAGCCCTGTATGGTAAGGAATTTATAAACCACCAATGGCAGCAAACTTGGGCTTAGGGCTTGTTCTGTATCATTGTAATTAGAGATAGAACCACAGACCGCGATTCTACCATACTTATTCATATTGGAAATTACCGCATCAGAAATTTCGCCCCCCACGTTGTCAAAGTAAATATCAACACCATTTGGGCAGCTCGCTGCAATTGCAACCTCTATATCCAGAGTGGTTCTGTAATTAATAGCAGCATCAAATCCAAACTTAGTAATTAACAACTCCTTTTTTTCATCTGTACCCGCAATGCCTACAACACGGCATCCCATAATTTTCCCTATCTGGCCGGCTATGCTCCCCACAGCACCCGCCGCACCAGAAACTACAAGTGTTTCACCCGGCTTGGGCTTCCCAATTTCTAATAAGGCAAAATAGGCAGATAGCCCGGTTACTCCCAACACACCTAAATAAGCACTTAGAGAGGCCGCTTTCGCATCAACCTGTTGGATACCAGCTCCATCACTTACCTGGTATTCTTTCCAGTCAAGATAGCCACTAACATAATCTCCTTTTTTAAATTTCTCATTTTTAGATTCAACAACCTCTGCAATTAGCTTTGATGCAATTGGTTTATCGAGTTCGAAACGGGGATCTTTTGTGCCAGACATTTTCCCACGTAAATAGGGGTCAACCGAAATATATATTGCTTTCAAGAGTATTTCTCCACTACCAGCCTCTGGTAGTGATTCTTCAACGGTAATAAAATCCGAAATAAGTGGCATTCCTACCGGCCTGCTCTTTAATTTGATCGTTTTGTTTTTCATAACTGTTATAACATATATCCATGGATTTATATTCCATGGATCGTAAATAGGTAAATTTTTTTATGTTCTTAATTTATCTAAAAGGTCATTTAATAGCTCTGCCTCTTTGTCTTTAATGCCGTATGATACTTTATTAAAAAGTTCCCGCCCCTTTATTGCAAGTTTCTCGCCATCGGCAGTCAGCTTAATAAAAACCACACGTTGATCTGAATGATCCCTGTCTTTTTGAACCAAGCCTTTTTCCATCAATTTATTTAATAGCCTTGATACGTTAGGCATCCTGTCAATTAGCCGATCTTTAATTAAATTAACATTCGCAGTTTGGTTTGGCTGGCCTTTTAAAATTGCAAGCACATTTAATTGCTGTAATGATAAGCCAATCGGTTTTAAGGCAATCGCAATCTCGCTCAAAAGCCAGTTTGCCGTGAAAATTACATTCATACCCGCCTTATGCTCGGGAGCTACAAATTGATGCTGTTTTATTTCATCTTCAATTTTCATTCAGCAAATATACAATCCATGGATGGTATTATTTATTAACTTATTTTTATTACACCAGGCAAACAAAGGGCACCTATAACACCCAGTTACACTATAGATATTTCCTATAGCCCATCAAGACAATCAATCTGGAAGGCTGCCGATTTAGGCGTATATTTGCCATATAAATAACAGAAAAACTATTATGATAACAATCGGTCAACAATTTCCTGCTTTTAATAAAAAAGCTGTAGTTAGTATAGAAAAAGGTAAAGAGTTTGAAGATATTTCTTCTGACTTTTTAGTTAACGATGATAACGTTTGGACTGTAATGTTCTGGTGGCCAAAAGACTTCACTTTTGTTTGCCCTACTGAGATTGCTGAATTCAACAAAAACTATGGTGAATTTCGCGACCGTGATACCCGCCTGATCGGTGCTTCTACCGATTCTGAATTCGTTCACGCTGCATGGAGAAAAAACCATGACGACCTGCGCGACCTTAAATTCCCGATGTTAGCTGATACTTCAAAATCATTAGCTGAAGACCTGGGTATTTTAGAACCAACTGAAAAAATTGCTTACCGTGCTACTTTCATTATCGACCCAACTGGCGTTGTACGTTGGGTATGTGTTAACGATTTAAACGTTGGCCGTAACGTTAAAGAAGTTTTACGTGTGCTGGATGGTTTACAAACCGACGAACTTTGCCCTTGTAACTGGGAAAAAGGCGAAGAAACTTTAACCGTTTAATTAAACTATTATAATCCCCGTGAGCCAAACTTACGGGGATTCTTATTTGCAGTCTGCAACAAAACAAATAAAATGAGCGAAACAACAGATGTAATACAGGAGCTTTTGGAAAGCATAGCCGTAGATAAAAGCTACCGCACCACAGCCCTTGAGTTATTAGAAAAAGGCGAATCGCGCTATGTACGCGACCTTAAATTGAATTTTACCAGCACACTTACTTCTGAACATTTAAGCGCAAAAGAATGCGCCTTACTGGGCTTAAGTACTGCTATCAACAATAACAACAAGCCACTGGCAGATTATTACACCAAATACGCCGAAGAGCAAGGCGCCACCGCTGCCGATATTGCAGAGGCTGTTGGCTGTGCATCGTTACTGGCATCAAACAATATATTCTATCGTTTCAGGCACTTTACCCAAAAAGAAAAGTATACTCAGATCCCGGCGCGTATCCGTATGCAGCTGATGATGAAGCCTGTAACCGGTAAAGAATTCTTTGAATTGATGAGCCTGGCTATCTCGGCCGTTAACGGTTGCGAGATGTGTGTTAATGCCCACGAGGATTCATTAATCAAATTAGGTACTACAGAGGAGCGTATTTTCGACGCTGTGCGTATCGCTTCTTTAGTAACAGCAACAGGCAAGGTGGTTTATTAACACTTGTTAATTAATCTTACACAAAAGGCCTCTGTATCTTCATACAGAGGCCTTTATCTTTTAATTATTTGTTAATAAATTTTTGCTGTTAGCTGAATAAATTATTTAATTTTATAAAAGATTAAGCAACCTCGTTTCCATTATACTGATAGTCGTGTGTGCTCGGGGGAAAGACTACTTTTTAATTGTATTTTTTTGGATAAGCCGTTCAGAGGTCAACTGAGCGGCTTTTTCCTTTTAAAGGGTATTCCTGAGCAAAAATCCCGGCTGTTTTCCAAGCCGGGATCTATATAATTTATTACTTATCTATTAAGGCAAAATAAGCAGGTTTAAGCTACTTAGTGCGCATCTGCAACAGCCTTCAGCTTCTTAAATGGCTGCAGATAGAGCAGTGGTATCGAGAACAACATCACCAAGCCCGAAAGCCAGTAAGCATCATCATAAGTAAGCAAAAGCGACTGCCGGGTAACGACACCTTCAATGGCCTGATAAGCCATCTTTGTGGCATCTGTCATTGAACTACCTTTAGCCATAAAAGCATGCACGTAACCATTTAAACGATCTGTAAAAATTGGATTATTTGGGCTAATATTCACCAGCAAATTATTACGGTGCAAACCTTGGCGTGTGTGAATTATGGTGGTTAACACCGCAATACCAAACGAACCGCCCAACTGACGCATCATGTTGTTTAAGCCCGAACCCTGGCCAACTTCCGCACCTTTCAGGTCGGCCATGGCTAGTGTGGTTAATGGCACGAACAACAATGCCATACCAACACCACGGATCAACAACGGGATCAACACATCGCCCTGGCCTGTTGCCAATGTAGAATGGCTCAGCATATTGGTAAACACAAAGAACAAGAACATACCTATTGTAGCCATAAACTGGGCCGGTATGCCTTTATTAAGCATCTTACCAATAAAAGGCATCATCACAATGGTACATAAACCACCAGGGAACAATAGTTCACCTGTTTGCTGTGCGTTAAAGCCCAACAGATTTTGGCAAAATACAGGGAACACAAACACAGATCCGTACAAACCAAAACCCAGGATAAAAGAGGTAACCATACCCACGCTAAAACTGCGGTGGCGCATAATGCTAAAGTTTACTACCGGGTGGTCTGTACTTAGCTCGCGCCATAAGAATAGTAAGAAGCCCAGGCCAGCCGAAATAGAAAGTACTAAGATGTAAGTTTTGGCAAACCAATCTTCGTCCTCACCTTTTTCCAGGATAGTTTGTAAACTACCTACTGTAATAGCCAGCAGGATGATCCCCCACCAGTCCACGGGTTTACTCGTATCCTTGGGTGTTTCCTTTATAAACGTTATGGTACAGAAAGCGGCCAGCGCTCCTACTGGTATGTTTACGTAGAAGATCCACGGCCATGAGTAATTCTCAACAATCCAACCACCAATGGTAGGCCCTACAGTAGGCCCTACTACCGCGCCCAAACCAAACAGGGCAGTAGCTGTACCAATCTCTTCTCGCGGCCAGGTTTCTATCAGGATAGCTTGAGCTGTAGAGATCAAACCACCACCGGCAAAACCCTGTATCACCCTAAAGAGTATCAGCTCATTCATGGTATGCGCATTACCGCACAGAAAGGATACAATCGTAAATACAATGATTGATGCCAGGAAGTATTGTTTACGCCCGAACCGGCTTCCCAGCCAGCCCGACATAGGTAATATAATAACGTTGGCCACTGCATAACCGGTAACTACCCAGGCCACATCCGTAAGGGTGGCACCCAGGTTACCCTGTATGTGGGGCAGCGCTACGTTTACGATCGTGGTATCAATCAGCTCCAAAAGCGAAGCAGTGATAACGGTGATCGTAATGATCCATTTTTTAAAGCCGGTTTCAGCCATAATTAATTGTTATTTAGTCCTTAGTGATAACAGAAACATTTACGCTCATGCCCGGGCGCAGTTTATCTAAAGTAGCTTTATCTGCGTTGATCTTAATTTTTACCGGGACACGTTGTACCACTTTCACAAAGTTACCTGTCGCGTTATCCGGAGGTAATAATGAGAATTTAGCACCTGTAGCAGGCGAGAAATTGTATACTGTACCCTCTAATTTCATATCAGGGAAAGCATCAACTTCTACATCCACTTTCTGGCCGTTTTTAATATCGGTTAATTGTGTTTCTTTAAAGTTTGCAGTAATGTAAAGGCTGTTATCGTTTACAATTGAAAACAATGTTTGGCCTGCTTGTACCAACTGACCTAACTGAATGCTCTTTTTAGAAGTAACACCAGTTGCCGGGGCAGTAATAGTTGTGTACGATAATTGCAGTTTTGCAAAATCAACATCAGCCTGTCTTTGGGTTGCACCGGTATTGGTAACCTTTAACTGATCGCGGGTGGTGCCAATTTGTACCACTGCGGCATTGTATTGGTCTTTAGCAGCCTGGTAGTTTGCTTTAGCAACATCTAAATCGGCTTTAGCCTGGTCGTATTGTTGTTGTGTAACAGAACCATCTTTTACCAGGTTAGCATAACGTGCATAATCTTTTTGCGCTTTATCTAAGTGAGCCGCATTTGCCGCTACCTGGGCTTTATAACTTGCAGAGTTTGCAGTAGTCTGGAAAATTTGTGACTGGCCAACGCCGATGCTTGCACCCGCACCTTTTTGTGCAGCTAATGCCTGCTCTAGTTTAACCTGGTAATCGCGGGCGTCAATTTTAACCAATACCTGGCCTTTTTTAACGTGCTCATTATCCTCAAAACCTATTGTATCAACATAACCGCCAACACGTGCTACAACCGAGCTGATGTCGCCATCAATTTGCGCATCATCAGTATCAACGTGTTTGCTGAAATATATATATTTTTTTGCGCCGAAAATGATACCGATCAGTAAGATAACACCTAATATGATAGGAACTACCTTATTGGGTTTCTTTTTTCCTGTTTCTTGTACTTCTTGTTCCTGTGCCATTTTATTTCGTGAGTTTATTATTTATTAAGTGTTCCGGTTGATTTAATTAAATTATAGTATGCCAGGCCTGCTTCGGCTTTAGCTAACTCCAGGTTAATTTCTGCCTGATATAATAATGATTGTGCATCCACACGGTCGGTCACCGTACCGGTAGAGTTTTGGTATTTAGATTCCTGTAACTTGTTGTTCTCAGTTGCCTGATCGATTGAAACCTGTAACAGGTTAATCTTATTCATAGCTGCCATATAGTTCTGATAACTTTTGTTCACATCGTCTTTCACGTTATCAACCTCAATGTTTTTGTTGATAACTACCTGGTCGCGCTGGATGCGTGCTTCAGATTCTTTGTTCTTGTTGGTCCATAGCGTGCTAAAGTTCCATGATAACGATAAGCCCAAAGTAAGCGGTGTTATATACTGATTGTTTCGCGGCAAAGGGTTAGCAGATACATCTAAATAGTAAGCCGCTGCAGATGCCGATAATCTTGGCGAACGATCTGCCCGGATGCTTTTAATATTAGTTTCTGCATATTCTGTGCGCAAGCCTAATTGTTTTAGCTCCTTGCGGTTAGCCATTGCGGTATCCAAATAGTTTTGAAATGGCGCTACTGCGTTTGTTGGTGTAGGCAACTGAGCGATACTGATTTTGGTATCCTCTGGTAAACCTAACAACACGTTAAGATTGTAGTTAACAATTTTGCGGTTGCTTTCCAGGTCTATACCGTTTAACTCGATGTTTGAGCGTTGTAACTGGAAACGCAACACATCATTTTTGGTTACTAAACCCTGTTCGAAGAAACGTTGCGATTGGTGGATCTGCTGATCAACCGATTTTAAGTTCTCTACAACAACACCCTGACTTTGCAGTATGCGGTATAAGTTATAGTACTCGCTGATGATGTCGATGGTAATATCCTCTTTATCCTTGTCGATATCAAGCTTCGATACTTTCACTAACAGATCTGTAGATTGTTGTGCCAGGCGTAATTTACCACCACCCCAAATCAGTTCATCTGCTGATACTGTACCCAGGTTTGCATTTGCGCTTTTAGGTAAGGAGATGTTTTCATCGCCAAATGCCAGTGTGTTTGCAGGTATTTGTGCACGGGTGTACATAAAGCTTGCACTTGCAGTAGGCAGGGCCCTGTCTTTGGCTTGTTTGTACTGCGACACCGCCTGGTCTATCTTTGATTGTGATAGTTTCAGCGTTTTACTGTTGTCGATGCCCAGTTTAATGGCTTCGTCTAAAGTAAGGGTTCTGTCTTGTGCAAAGGCAGCCGTAAAAGTGAGCAGGCTAAAACCCGCCAGCGCTAAACCGTACCGGCCTAACGCTTTAAATTTAAGGTTGATGATTTTATTTATTTGTGTGATCATGTTCTATAACTAAATAAGGTTTTAACAGCGCTATTAAATAATTTTTAAGGCGGGGTTTAAATTTTTCTTCTAATTCTTTTTCATCCTTCATGTCAAAACCAAACATCTCGGATGATACATACGGCGTGTTCATGATATAGTTTTTAATACCATAAATGGTGGCGCATATCAATTGTACGTCAGCATCTTTTTTAAAATCGCCGGAGTTTATGCCATCCTTTACGATTTTAACAAACTCGTTTACGTTGTTTAAAAGTATTTTGTTGATTTTATCGCTCAGTTCACCGCGTTTACCCACGCTCAATTCCTGGTAAAGCATTTTTTGAAAGCAGTTGTTGCTAAAGATGCGATCAACATACATATCAACATATTTTAAAACCTTTTGCCAGGGCGAAGCTTGTCCGTCGCTGTTAATATCAACCAGCAAACTTCTAAATGTGGCAATGCGCCTCTCAAATATGGCCAGGAATAATCCTTCTTTCGAACCGAAATAGTAATTAAGCATGGCCATGTTTACACCGGCTTCGCCAGATATCATACGTGTCGAAGCTCCGTCGAACCCTACTTCAGAAAATACCCTTTCGGCTACATCCAAAATATGGTCTTTCTTATCTATCTTGTCCTTGTCCATTTTTTTATTTCGGCACAAAATTAATCAAACGATTGATTAAGTGGAAATGGATTTGTCTGTCGTGTGTAAACAATTGCTTATCAAGCGCTAATTTTTAATCGCATGATTAACTTTAGTTTATACTATTTACAATAGATTTTGTTTTTCCTTTGTGCAAACAAAATTTATGGGCTCATATTTTTTACAAATTATAATGAAACGTTTCGTTTACCTGTTTACCTTCATATTAAGTTTCCAACAAATTTTCGCACAAACTGCGCCGCCATCAAGCGTGGCAAATATTGAACAGGACCTTAAAAAGCTCAATGTTTTGGGCAGCGTATTATATGTTGCCGCCCACCCCGATGATGAGAACACCCGGTTGTTAGCATACCTTGCCCAGGAGCGCCATTACCGCACCGGTTATTTATCGCTTACCCGCGGCGATGGGGGACAAAACCTGATAGGCACCGAGCAGTCAGAATTATTAGGGGCGATACGTACCCAGGAGTTGCTGGCTGCCCGCCGTGTTGATGGTGCCGAACAATTTTTTAGCCGCGCCAACGATTTCGGTTTTTCTAAAGGACCCGATGAAACCCTGAAGATCTGGGATCGCGAAAAAGTATTGAGCGATGTAGTTTGGGTAATCCGCAGTTTCCGTCCCGATGTAATGATTTGCCGTTTCCCAACAACAGGCGAGGGCGGGCACGGGCATCATACGTCGTCGGCCATTTTAGCGCAGGAAGCATTTACCGCTGCGGCCGACCCTAAGCGTTTCCCGGAGCAATTAAAATATGTACAACCCTGGCAGGTAAAACGCCTGCTGTGGAATACCTTCAACTTCGGTTCGGTAAACACCACCAGCGATAACCAATTGAAGGTTGATGTTGGCGGATACAATACTTATTTAGGCAAAAGCTATGGCGAAATTGCTGCCGAAAGCCGTTCGAACCACAAAACGCAAGGCTTCGGCTCTGCCCGCCAGCGCGGCCAGGCCTTTGATTATTTTAAAACCATTTTAGGCGATGCCCCGCAAAACGATTTGATGGATGGTGTAAATACCACCTGGAAACGCGTAAGCGGTGGTAATGAGATTGAAGCCAATCTTTCAGTGATTAACAAGGTTTTCGACCCGGCTAATCCGCAATTATCTGTTCCGGCATTGGTGAGGTTATTGGGGATGGTAGAAAAGGTACCCGATGTTTACTGGCGCACCCAAAAAGCAACCCAATTAAAAAACCTGATAGCCGAGTGCGCAGGATTATGGTTCGAAAGTTATTGCAATGCACCCATGTATGCCAAAGGCGATAACGTTGATGTGAGCACACAAATGATCGTTCGCTCTGATGCGCAGGTTACCCTTACCTCCTTGAGTTTTAAAACCGATGCAGAAAAACCGGATGTGCACGAAAACCTGGCACCGAATATTTTAAAGTCGGTTAACCAAACTTTTAAGGCTAACGAATTAACGCAGCCTTACTGGTTAAAATATCCCCATGGGGTGGCCATGTATAGCACAGGTTATTTGGATTCAATAGGTGATGTGGCGCAAAAAACATTGCCGCAAAATATTCCGCCAGCCATGCATGTGGTTTTTACCATCAGTGGCAAACCGATTAGCTATGATGTGCCTGTACAATACAAATATGTTGACCCGGCACGCGGCGAAATTTATCAGCCCATAATTATTGCCCCGGCTGTAACTGCCAACATTGTTAATAAGGACTACATTTATAACAGCCAGCAGCCGCAAACCATACAGGTTAAATTAAAAGCCTTTACTAAAGCAAGCGGCAACATTAGCCTGAAACCAATTGCAGGCTGGAAGATAAGCCCGGCAAGTATTGCTTATGCTGATAAAAATAAAGGCGATGAGTGGACCGTCAGCTTTACCGTTAGCCCAACAGATGCCAACCCGCATGTAACTGTAATTGAAGCCGTGGCCGAAGCCAATGGCGAAAAGAGTTCGTTGGGTTTTCAACAGATCAGTTACGAGCATATCCCAACCATTACCTTGTTTCCACCGGCACAAGCCAAACTGGTTAACATCGACCTAAAAACAGCCGGTAAGAAAATAGGTTATATTGCCGGCGCAGGCGATTTAGTGCCCGAAGCTTTACAGCAGGTAGGTTATGAAGTACACCAGTTAACCGAAAACGAAGTACTGAATGATGACCTCTCTAAATACGATGCCATTATAACAGGGGTACGTGCTTATAATGTAAGCCCGCGCTTAGTCTTCGAACAGCCTAAGCTGATGGATTATGTTAAAAACGGCGGTAACCTGGTGGTGCAGTACAATAATAACGTGGGTGTGTTAGTGCATCCCGGCCCGTATCCGTTTACGGTAGTGAACCAACGCGTTACCGACGAAAATGCGATTGTTAATTTCACAGAGCCGGCAAGCCCCTTATTAAACTATCCTAATAAGATCAGCAGTAAAGATTTCGACGGCTGGATCCAGGAACGGGGCTTATATTATGTGGCTAACATCGATGCCAATTACCACGCACCATTATTAATGAACGACCCTAACGAAGCGCCCAACAAAGGCTCATTAATTACGGCCAATTATGGCAAGGGCCGGTTTGTTTACACCTCGCTGGCCTTCTTCCGCGAGCTGCCTGCAGGGGTACCTGGCGCATACCGGTTATTTATAAACCTGTTAAGCAACCCTAAAAAGTAAAAAACAGCATCAAATTATATCACAAACGTATTGCTACAGAAATTTTTATGCATTACTTTTGCCAGCACTACTTTTAAAAGTTATGACACAACACGAAGAAGAAAAAAACTACGACTATATTTATTACATAGTTGCCCTGGTATCTGGTTTGTTTACAGGCGCCGTTATTGAAAAAGGTATTGTTTGGATATTAGTTGGCGGCGTATTAGGTTTATTAACCGCAGCCCTTTTCCTTAAAACCCTTGCTAAAAGCAGCCACGACTAAGCTTTTAAACAAGTTTTTGTTTTTATAATTTCCGCTATCGTTCTCTGTATCGATAGGTTATATATCAAAAAAGGTATGCTTTCGGCATACCTTTTTTATTGGTGTTATATTTTATTGATTAGCCCTTCGCTTGTGCTATTACAGCCTCATTCAGGCGAACGTATTCATCACTTTTACCTTCTTTAGCTAATGCTGCCCCGGCAGTAGCTGTAGCAATTGCCCCGGCTTTGTCACCCATTTTTAATTGGATGCGGGCTTTCCATACTTTGTAGTAATAAGCTTTAGGGTCGCTTTTTTCCAGCTCATTCATCCAAGTCAAGGCTTTGCCTAAATCTTTGTTGTTCTCGTAATAATATTGGGCTGCGGCAAAATATGGTTTCTTTTCGCCTTTCATGGCTTCATCGATATTGGCCATTACACGGGTATCAACATCTGTAGTAAGGTGCATAGTTACGGAGGTGTGCTCCCACATAAAAGTCAAGTCGCAGGTAGTGGGTTTTACATTGGTGAATTGCATGGTAAAGGTTTCTACCAGATCTTTCACAGCCGATGGTTTTACGGTGAACCGTACAACATCATCAGCCTGTTTATATTCATAAGCACCCCATTGTTTAGCGGTTTTGTTGATGATGATAGTCCACTCATCCTTACCCGGTATGCTGAACAAGCCGTACTCACCGGCAGGTAGCTTTTTGCCTTCGATGGTTACATCGTCAGAGAATTTAATTACGGTAGCCTGGTTAGCGCCGGTGCGCCATACTTCGCCATACGGCTGCAGCGTGCCCACACCAAATATTTTGCGGCCTTTCACATTCGGGCGCGAGTAGGTTAGGTTTATGTTTCCCAAACCAAACTCCTGCGTAATAGTTTGGGCAGAACTTGCCTGCGGCATTTTAAGCCCTTGTGCATTTACTTGCAGCGAACAGCATACCGCTACGAGCAGCATTAATTGTAGGTATATTTTTTTCATGTTTGAAAAAGGTTAACCCCCCGACCCCCTAAAGGGGGAGCAGAAGTTTTTTATTTTTAGTATTAGACAATACGCGATAGTTTTTGTTACTCCCCCTTCAGGGGGCAGGGGGTCTACAATACCTTAAAGCCTAACGATACCGACCAAATATTCTGCCTTTGATTATAATCTTTATTTATTTGCGTTAGCCCGCCTTCGTAGCGGAGGTCTATTGTAAATGCGCCAACATCGCCGCCTATACCAGCCTGATAGCTTAATGTATTGCTCACATAATTATAAATTCCTGGATGGGTAGCGATAAAGCCTTCCGAAAATTGCCTGTTCTTATCCACAACCACAGAATAAACAGGACCGGCTAATATTCTAAAATTTAAATTGCGTGGGCCAATAGCTGTACCGAAAAGGAAGGGAAAACTAACATTTGTGAACCGAACATTTTCGCCCCCTGAAGACGCGCCGCCATTTTGAGCCGTGAATTTACTACCGCTGCTATTTAAATAAATTTCGGGCTGAAAAAATATGCTGTTACCGGCACGCATAAATATCCCGGCCTGGTAACCTGTTAATGTTGATGCTGATAAGTTATCGGCTTTTATTTTAGATACATCGGCACCGCCTTTTAAACCCAATATAAATTGTGCTTTTGCGCCAATGCTTAATGTAACAAGTAATGCTATGCTTAGTAACGTTTTTTTCATACGGTTTAATCCTGCTTTCAAGGTCTGTGTGATTGTTTTGTAAATAAAGGTTTAATATGCTTAAGTATGTACCCTTTGTCAAGCGCTAATTTTATATTTTTGTTTAAAATATTTAATACATTATGTCAGCCATCAGCATCAATAATACCGATTGGAAAAGGGTTAAAATTAAACTTCAGCGCAAATATAATCATCTTACCGACGAACAATTACAATATAACGCAGGAGAAGAAGATCAACTGATTGATCGTTTAGCCGGCCTGGTTAACCGCGACCGCGAATACGTAATATTTACGCTAAAAAAAGCGTTAGTTAACATCGACAATAACCGATTGTGAAACTAAGTGGTTAACTTTATCGTTAACCGTCAATTATCTTTAAAATATTTCGGGCCATGATGCAGAAAAACGTTTACCGTACAATAGGTGTTACTACCGCCACACTTCTGCTCGCTGTGCTGGTATGGAGCTTTAATGAAGACCTTTTTCAGATCTCCAAAAATCTGGATGTTTTTGCATCCGTATATAAAGAGGTTAATATCAATTATGTTGATGATATTAATTCTGCCAAGTTCATCAAATCGGGCGTGGATGCCATGTTGGATGGACTGGACCCATACACCGAATTTGTGCCCGAATCTGAAATAGAAGATTACAAGCTTAAATACGTAAGCACCCAATACGGCGGCATTGGCGCCAGTATCTTTAACCGCGATAAAAAAGTTTTTATATCCGATGTTTTTAGCGGCTTCCCGGCACAGAAAGCAGATATCCGCCCCGGCGATCAGCTAGTTAAGATAAACGACATCGAACTTTCGGGTAAAACTAACGACCAGGTAAGCACCTTGCTTAAAGGTACCAAAGGTGCGGCCATCAAGCTTTTAGTTAAGCGTGACGAAGCTCCTCCGATTGAAAAAAGCCTGGTTCGCGACGAGATTAAGCAGCCCAACGTAACTTACTATGGTATGGTAAGCGGCAATATGGGTTATATTAAACTCGATAAATTTTTAGAAAACTCTGCCGACGAAGTAACCAATGCCCTGGTTGCCTTGAAAAAGAATAATCCGCAAGGCATCATCTTAGACCTGCGCTCGAACGGTGGCGGTATTTTGCAGGAAGCTGTAAAAATTGTGAACCTGTTTGTGGCTAAAGATGTAGAGATTGTTTCGCAGAAAGGTAAGATCAAGGAGAAGAACTTTACTTACCGTACCATGAGCACGCCTATTGAGCCTAATTTACCTTTAGTGGTATTGGTAAACAGCCGCTCGGCATCAGCATCAGAAATTGTTGCGGGTTCGTTGCAGGATCTGGACAGGGCGGTTATTATCGGTCAGCGCAGTTATGGTAAAGGCTTGGTACAACAAACTTTTACGCTACCTTATAACAGTTTGGTAAAAATTACCATTGCTAAATACTACATCCCATCGGGCCGCTGCGTGCAGGCGTTGGATTATACCCACCGCAAGGATGATGGCAGCGTTAACAAAATGGCCGATTCATCTTTACACGAATACAAAACCAAAGACGGCCGTTCGGTATATGATGGCAGCGGTGTATATCCTGATATTATGATTAAGCAGGAGCGCTTTGCCAATATTACCCAGGCCTTGGTGGGCAAGCTGATGATCTTTGATTATGCTACCCGTTATCGCAATACACATGCAAAAATCCCCGATGCACTATCGTTCCAGATGAATGATGATGATTATAACGATTTTGTAAAGTACCTTAACGGTAAAGATTATACCTATAACACCAACAGCGAAAAACTGCTTAACTCGCTTAAAACAGAGGCTACGAAAGAAAAAAAATTCGGCGAAATACAAACCGAGTATGATGTTTTGAAAAACAAGCTGATGGCCAGCAAAAAGAATGATCTCCAGATCCATAAGGACGAGATCAAGCAGGTGCTCGAAAACGAAATAACCTCGCGTTACTATTACGAAAAAGGCCGCTACGAGGTAAACTTTAAATATGATAAAGAACTTGCCCAGGCTGTTAAAACCATGCAGGATAAAAATCAGCTTGCTGCCGTATTAAAAGGAGTAGGAGAGTACAAAGTTATTGGCAAACCACAATTAGCTGCCGTAGCGCTTAAAAAGACTGATAAAGGCATAGACGATAGCGATCAATAAGCTTTGTAATTATAATAAAAAGGGAGTGGCAATATTAGTACCACTCCCTTTTTCATTTTGTACCTGTACCTATCCAAACCTCAATAATTACATCTTAATAAAGATTTTAAACCTTTACGCCAGATTGGTGTTTAATCTTTAACAATAACCCCAAATAATAAATCTATGAAAGCGCTTAAAATTTTCGCTGTGGCAATGGTTGCCCTATTTGTATATGGCTCTGCCAGTGCACAAGATCATCACCGTTCAAGACATCATCATGTAACCCGCGTACATCATCGTGTGGTTCATCACCATCACCACATGTAATAGCAAAAAGAAAGCCCGATAAAATTATCGGGCCTTTCTTTTTATTCATATTCTGCCTGAAACAAAAAATGCCTCCCAATATAATCGGGAGGCATTTCTATTTTATGTATCGTTAACCGATTAGCTCAGTTTACGTTTTACTTCTACATTTTCGTAGGCTTCAACAATGTCACCTTCTTCAATGTTGTTAAAGTTCTGGATGTTTAAACCGCACTCGTAACCAGCGTTAACTTCTTTCACATCGTCTTTATAACGTTTCAATGAAGCCAGTTCACCAGTGTAGATCACAACGCCATCACGTACAATACGGATCTTGCTGTTACGGTTAATTTTACCATCTAACACCATACAACCTGCAATGGTACCAACCTTACTGATCTTGAAGGTTTCACGGATCTCTACGTTAGCCACAATCTTCTCTTCGAACGTTGGTGCAAGCATACCTTCCATCGCAGCCTTGATCTCGTTGATCGCATCGTAGATGATAGAGTATAACCTGATATCGATCTGCTCTGCCTCGGCCAGTTTACGCGCACTTGCAGAAGGGCGTACCTGGAAACCGATGATGATGGCATCAGAAGCCGAAGCTAATAATACATCAGACTCAGAGATTTGACCAACTGCTTTAGAGATGATGTTAACCTGGATCTGATCTGTAGATTGTTTCAATAACGAGTCAGATAATGCCTCGATTGATCCATCCACGTCACCCTTAACAATAATGTTAAGTTCCTTAAAGTTACCGATAGCCAAACGACGACCGATCTCATCCAATGTAATGTGTTTCTGTGTACGTAAGCCTTGCTCGCGTTGTAATTGTAAACGTTTGTTAGCAATTTCACGTGCTTCAACTTCGCTTTCTAATGCGTTGAATTTATCGCCCGCAGTAGGTGCGCCCTGCATACCCAGAACCTGAACCGGTCCCGATGGGCCAACCTCATCGATACGTGCACCGCGTTCGTTAAATAACGCTTTAACACGC
>CAHJXH010000065.1 GCA_903644075.1 Sphingobacteriaceae bacterium
ATGGATGTACATAAAAAAGAAATTATGCCCCTGTTTGAGCAAACTTATGGTAAAAATCAAGCCACAAAATGGTGGGTATACTGGCGACTGTTTTACATGGCCTGCGCCGAACTATGGAACTTTAACCACGGAAACGAATGGATTGTAAGCCACTACCTTTTTCATAAAACACAAAAATGCCAAGGCTAATCCTGCTCGTAATTTTATTATTGTTATCGTTGCTTACGGTGTTTAAAGCCCCGGCTTATTACCTGTGGCTGGCCGCCATTATGGTGAGTGAATACCCGCTGATATTTGTTGGCCTTTCGGTATTGCTAACTTCATGGGGTATCTGGCATATACCTTATCGTTTGGCGGGGAATATTATTGGGGTGGTTTCAATCGTGCTTTTTCTGTCGCCGATTTTAAGGGCCTATTGGATTTCTAAAGATCTGAAACACGATATGGTTCAGTCATTAAGCGGCTCAGATACCACTAAGATCAGCTATCCAAACAGGTCGCCTTTTGCTTTCAATAAACTGTTTGCATCAACCCAAACTGTGCCGGTTAAAACATTTACTTACGTTAACTATAAGGATACTTCTTTAAAACTCGATTTTTATCCGTCGCGGGTATTAGGTAAGAGGCCTTGTGTAATTGTGGTGCATGGTGGTTCGTGGAGTAGTGGTGACAGCCAGCAACTACCTGAACTAAATAGTTTTCTGGCCGAGCGCGGTTACCACGTAGCAAGTATTAACTATCGTTTGGCACCAAAATACAAAACACCAGACCCGGTTGAGGATATTAAGAATTGCCTTAAATACCTGCGCGAGCATGCCGATAAACTCTACATTGATACCAATAAATTTATCCTGTTAGGCCGTTCTGCCGGTGCGCAGATCGCTTTGCTGGCAGGTTATAGCCTGCACGATAAATCGATCATAGGCGTGGTTGATTTTTACGGCCCGGCCGATATGGTTTGGGGGTATTCGATTCCATCAAATCCACTGATTATGGATTCGCGCAAGGTAATGGTGAATTACATTGGTGGCAAATATGAGCAGGTACCCGATAAATATGTGGCTTGTTCTCCATTAGAATTTGTGGATAAACAATCGCCGCCAACACTTATTATTCATGGCCATAATGATGTGCTGGTTGCTTACGAGCATAGCCGCCGGCTAAACGAAAAATTACAGCAAAACGGTATTAAACATTATTGGCTTAAACTGCCCTGGGCAACGCATGGGTTCGATTATAATATTAATGGGCCGGGTGGGCAGCTGTCTACTTATGCGGTGGAGACTTTTTTGAATAGCATAAGCCCCCCGGCCCCCTAAAGGGGGAGGAAATGTGCAAATGTGCAAATGTGCATATGATTTGAGAAGTGATAATTTGAAATACACCTTATAAAAGTTGTTGCAAAACGCACTGACTGTAGTTTTCCCCTTTAAAGGGGAATCGCCCATGATTAGACATGTTGTTTACAGGAAGCGAGGGGGAATGTGCGATTCCCTCCCTTGGGAGGGTGTAGGGAGGGGTTTGTACGATTTGCTTAGCAAACTTAACCCCTCCCTGCCATTACACTACTATACGCACCCCTCCCGTGGGGAGGGAATTTTGTAAAGCTGTCTAATCATGGGCTATTACTCTTTAAAGGGGAAGGCAAAAGCACTGCTAATAGCAATGCCTTTAATAAGGGGTAGAAATTGTAAGGTTGAAGTTTAGAAAACAGGTATGCGGTTCCCTCTCTCGGGAGGGTTAGGGAGGGGTTTCTTCAGAATGCTTAGCATGCGAATGAACCCCTCCATGCAACAACACAAGCGGCCGCACCCTTCCCTAAGGAAGGAAGTTGGCGCTTATACAATTAATTGATAAATAGAATGGACGACAATAATCTTAGAACCCCCTTTAGGGGGCAGGGGGGTAATGGGCAGGGGGGCACTACCGCTATCATCGGTACCGGAATTGCGGGTATGGGGTGCGCACATTTTCTACACAACGTAACAGACCTTACCATTTACGAGCAGAACGATTACATCGGCGGGCACACCAATACCGTAACGGTTGATGAGGATGGTAAGCCGGTTTACATAGATACCGGGTTTATGGTGTTTAATTTTAAAACCTACCCTAACCTGTGCAAGCTGTTTGACGAAATAAAGGCGCCGGTAAAAAAAACGGATATGTCGTTCAGTGTGCAGCACGTACCGAGCGGGCTGGAGTATAGCGGTTCGAGTGTGAACCATCTGTTTGCGCAGCGGAAAAATATTTTTAGTCCGAAATACATTAAGATGCTGATGCAGATCGGCAGGTTTAATAAAGAGAGTGTGAAGATTCTGGACGATCCTAAATACGCCAATTACTCTATTGGGCAATATATCCGAGAGTTTAATTTTGGCGAGGAGATGTTGTGGAAATACCTGGTGCCCATGAGTTCGGCGGTATGGTCAACCCCGATGGAGCAGATGCTGGATTTCCCGGCGGTAACTTTGATCCGTTTCTTTTTAAATCATGGCTTTTTAGGTTTGGATACACAGCACCAATGGTACACACTTAATAAAGGCAGCCAGGCTTATCGCGAAATATTGATCAAACCATTTAAGGATAAGATCCATGTTAACCGCAAGGCTATCAAAGTATCTTATCAGGCTGATGGCAAGGCTGTGGTGCATGCCTCTGACGGCACACAACAGGTTTTCGACCGGGTGATCATTGCCACACACGGCGACCAGGCACTGGCCCTGCGCGATGACCCTACACCGCTGGAGCAACGCCTGCTCTCTAACTTTAAATATCAATACAACAAAGCTACCCTGCATACCGACGAAAGTATTATGCCCAAAGCCAAACTGGCCTGGGCCAGTTGGAACTATCGCATCCAGGAACAAAATGGCAAACTGGAACCAAGTACTATTTACTGGATGAACCAGCTACAGCAGGTATCAGACAAAAAGAATTACTTCGTTTCTATTAATCCGCACGATAATATCGACGAACGAAAGATCATCAAGGAGATTGATTACGAACACCCGCTGTTTGATGTGCCGGCCATAAACGCCCAGGCTGAATTACACAAGCTGAACGAAAACGGCCCGATTTATTATTGCGGCAGTTATTTTAAATATGGTTTCCATGAGGATGCTTTTGCCAGTGCGGTGCAGCTTTGTTCGCAATTGCTGGGCAAGCCGGTTTATGATGATAGTATCATCCAGCCTGCGGTATAACACGTATATAGTTTTATGGCAAAAGCCGCTATCAATTCGTGTTTATACAAGGCCAGGGTAATGCACCATCGTTTGGCACCTAAAGTGCATAGTTTCCATTACGATATTTTTATGTTTTACCTCGATCTGGATGAGATCGACACGTTAGACAAGAAGCTAAACTGGATGAGCCGTAACAGGTTCAATCTTTTCAATTTTCGGGATAAAGATCATCTGCAATTGCCTGCAGAAAAACCTGATACATCTAAAAAAGTTCGTGAGCATATTACGGATTACCTCAAGACGCAGGGCGTTGAAATAGGCAATGGTCGTATTATGTTGCTCACCAATTTGTGTACGTTGGGTTACCAGTTTAACCCGGTATCGTTTTATTTCTGTTACGATGAGAACGATGAACCGTTTTGCAGTGTGGTGGAAGTATGCAATACCTTCCTCGAGATCAAGCCTTACTTTTTAGGAATGGGTACGCAAACGGGGGATACTTTCCACCTCAATACTGCCAAGTATTTTTATGTGTCGCCATTTATTGATATGGATACCAATTTCGATTTTAACCTGCAGGTACCGGGCGAAAAATTGAATATTAAGATTGATGATTTCGATAAGGAGGGTAATCGTTTTTTCGTCAGTACACTCAATGGCAAACGGGTACCCCTTACAGATGGTAAGTTGTTGTATTACTTTTTCAGCTTCCCACTAATTACAATTAAAGTTATCGGGCTAATCCATTGGCAGGCATTAAAGCTGTGGTTAAAAAAACTACCTTTCCACGCAAAGGCTGCAAATATCCATCTCCAAAAAGGAGTATATAGGCCTTATCAGCCTAAATCCACTAATCGGTAAAAACTTTAGTGCGCGCAAAATGCGTACATACTTAAAAGATTATAAGCCGAATATATTACCCATGTCTGATACATTAACACTTGTAAAAAAGAGTAGCTTTTACCAAAATGTGGTTTTGGAGGTGCTTTCGAAAATGACCAAAGGCCACCTTTATTTAACCCTGCCCGATGGTGAAGGCGTTTCAATAGGTACAGGAGAAGGTAATATCTCTGCCAGAATCTCGATTAACGATGAAGCGTTTTACAAAAGCATCATCTTGTACGGAGATATTGGTTTTGGCGAAGCTTATGTAGATGGATTGTGGGATACGGATAATATTACCAACGTAATTAAATGGGTATTGCTTAATATTGAAAATGCACCTGGTGTATCGGGCAGTAAATCACAATCAATCGCCCTCAACCTGCTGAAATTTTTTAACAAGATCTACCACTCTAAACGTGCCAATACCGTAACCGGATCGCGCAAAAATATCTCAGAACATTACGATCTCAATAACGATTTCTTTGCCAGTTTCCTCGACCCAACCATGACTTACTCTGCGGCTTACTTTTATAAAGAAGGCTTGTCGCTAGAGGATGCCCAGCATGCCAAATACGAGCGCTTATGCCGTCAGCTGAATTTAAAAGCTACCGACCATGTGTTGGAGATTGGTAGTGGTTGGGGTGGTAATGCCATTTACATGGCCAAAAATTATGGCTGCAAGGTTACATCGCTCACTATATCTGAAGAACAATTGAAGCTGGCCCGCGAAAGGGTAGAAGCAGCAGGCTTGAGTGATAAGGTAGAGATATTAATGAAAGATTACCGCCAGATGGAAGGCCAGTTTGATAAGCTGGTGTCAGTAGAAATGCTGGAAGCTGTTGGCCATAAATATTTGGACGGATACTTTAAACGCTGCCACGAAATGCTGAAACCAAACGGCATACTGGCCATACAGGTAATCACTAGTCCTGATTCACGGTATGATAGTCTGCGCAAAGGTGTGGATTGGATACAGAAACATATTTTCCCGGGTTCGTTATTGCCATCGGTTGGGGCTATCAATGCTTCTGTTAACCGCACCGGCGATTTTACTTTGGTTGATTTAAAAGACCTTGGCCTGGATTATGCCACCACGCTAAAACTCTGGCATCAGCAGTTTAATGCCAGTCTGCAAAAAGTACGCACACTGGGTTTCGATGACCGCTTTATCCGCAAATGGAACTATTATTTATGCTATTGCGAAGCCGCCTTCGCCATGCGCAATATCAATGTGATGCATTTGGTTTATAGCAGGCCGAATAATATTGAGCGTTAAAGGGAATCGGGAATCAAGAAGCTTTACTGTACACTAATAGGATGGCCTGTCACACTGAGCTTCGTCGAAGTGGTGTGCGGAGGCCTGCCCACCATGCTTCGACGGGGCTCAGTATGAACAGCCCTTTTCTTTTGTCATCCAGCGATAGCGAAGGATCTTCTTCTCCAAGCAAGGTCGATTTGCATATTGAAGAAGATTCTTCACTTCGTTCTGAATGACAAATTTACAGAATCGTCTCGTTATTTAACTGCATTTTCCAGTACCAGTGCGCTAGTTTGGCAATGAGTTCGTCAACCTTAATCGGTTTACCTAAATAATCGTCCATGCCGGCCTGGAGGCAATCTTCACGGTCGCCTTGCATGGTGTTGGCGGTGAGGGCCATAATTACGGGCTGTTTATTTAGCGTTTTTCTGATGATGTGTGTGGCTTCCATACCGTCCAGTTCAGGCATTTGCACATCCATCAATATAATATCATATTCTTTGTCGATAGCCATTTTAACAGCCATCGCGCCATCATCGGCGACGTCGGCTTCGTAGCCCATGCGTTTAAGCACCTGGGTCATTACGCGCTGGTTAATCTTGTTATCTTCGGCTAGTAATATGCTAAGCGGGTTTTTCTTCGCAAATTCAGGGGATATTTTCTGCACACCCGATTCATCTCTTGCGGGCACATCATTGTCGCCCTTCAACGCGTCTGAGATATGCTTGCTCAGAATATATTCTTTAACCGGTTTAGTTAAGATAGAAGTATACAGCCCTGGCTTATTCAGCTGGGCCTGGTCGCATACCGAGCTTAGCAACAGCACCGGGACATTGGCGTTGTGCTTTTTAATCTCGTCGGTAAGCTGGTGGCCGTCCATGTCCGGCATGTTGAAATCGGTAATTACCAGATCAAAATTACCTTTCCGGAATGCCTCTAAGCCTGCAATGCTACCATTGGCAACGGTAGGCTCCAGCTTCCATTTCTCCATTTGTTTCTTTAAAATGGTAAGGTTGGTGTTGTTATCATCAACTACTAAAACCTTGCGGCCGGCAAAAGCGCTCATGTTATATTGTGTATAAGGTGTCAACACACGTTTGCCAACAGTAGTATGGATGGTGAAAATAAAGGTGGATCCCTCGTTGGGCTTACTCTCTACACTCATACTGCCCTTCATCATTTTAACCAGCTTTTCTGAAATTACCAGCCCCAGCCCGGTGCCGCCATAACGGCGTGTAGTTGATGAATCGCCCTGAGAGAAGGCCTTGAATAATCGCTGTAATTTTTCTTCGCCAATACCAATACCGGTATCACGTACTTCAAATTGCAGGTTCATGGAGTTATCGTGGAAAATGCCTACTTTTTTTACGGTAACAAATACCTCACCTTTTTCGGTAAACTTAATGGCATTGCCGATAAGGTTGGTTAGTATTTGTTGCAGGCGGGTTTTATCACCCACTATCTGCATGGGTACCTCGTCTTCTATCAGGTAACCAACTTCCAGGTTCTTTTTACCTGCTGTAGTGCTGCATATATCTAATACATCTTCAATACAGCTGCGCATATCAAAGTCGGCTATGTCGAGCTCCATGCTGCCGGCTTCAATCTTCGAATAATCTAAAATGTCATTGATTACAACCAACAGGTTTTCGCCGCTGGCTGTAATGGTATCGGTATATAAACGTTGCTGTTCATTTAAAGGAGTATCTGATAACAAGTACGACATACCAATCACCCCGTTCATCGGCGTCCTGATCTCGTGGCTCATGGTGGCCAGGAAAGTGCTCTTGGCCTGGTTGGCACGTTCGGCTTCGAGCAGGGCTTTTTCTGTTTGGCGGTGGGCTTGTTCCTCGGCTTCGCGGGCGGCTTCGGCATCCAGGCGGCTTTGCTCGGCCAGTGATTTAGAAACCATCAATTCGTTATTGATCTTTTCGAGATCCTGCAGATAGGCCTTCATCGTGTCCTCATTGCGCTTCCTTTCCTCGTGCAATTCGGCCTCTTTCTGGAAGTTGCTGATCTTTATCGTTTGGCGGATTTGTATATCGCCATATTTATCTAACTGATACGCCCATAAAGCACATATAAAATAGATGCAAACCGTAAGCACTAAGTGGATAACCAGCGTGCCGAAATCATAATAAGGCAATTGCGAGAAATAAACACCCTCTACACCCATATGCTGCAGGTAACTAAATACAATGTGGTGTATCGATACCACAATAAGCATGGGTAGCTGCAGTTTCCAGTTTTGGTAGGTGATGAGCATGGCACTGCCGATAAATGCAAAGAAGTGCATCTCTGACATGCCGTGCATCTGGTAAATAAACAAGGCCAAAAAAGCCTAGCACCGCGCTCATTACATATTGGTACAGATCTGATTTGGGCAGAGCAAGCTTTACAGAATAATAGGCCAGCAGCAAAATGCCACTAACCGATAAGGCCATAAACCAGGTTTCATAAAATATGGCGAAGAACAGGGCGGCTACGGTATAGGCAACCAGAAAGTAGTCCATCAGTCTGTCAGACCGTTTGTTTACCTGTTGTCTAAGGCGTTGCTTTTGCAGTAGAAAGTCGGGGTCCAGGTTGTTTGTCATATCAATTACTCAGAAAGTTGGCATCCGTATGCCGTAGTAGCTAAAAAATCTGTAATGCTGTTTGCACGTTTATTTAACAGGTCATCAATGGCCTGGCGGGCATAAGCAGTTTGTGTATCGGTACAATATCTGCTGCGATTATAGTTGCCCCTGTAAAATAGCCTTCCCGCACTATTAATAATCACAGCCTGAGGTGTTGAATATACCCCACATAATATAGCTAACGCCGGATCATGTATAACAGGTATAGTCAGCTCAAATTTACGTTGAATTGCTGAAGCATCAAATGGTTGATGCGATATTACGATAATTGCAAAATTGGCCTTGTTGCCATACTGCTGCACAATTTCTTTAAAGTGCCTGATGTTAAACCGCGAGCACGGGCAATCGGGGTTAAAGAAATGGAGGAAAAGGGGTTTGTTATTATTAAATTGTAAACTTTTGTCTAATTTAATGTACCTGCCGTTAGCAATTCTATTGTAATGCGGTGGGATAGGGGTGGGTAAATTGTAGCGATATTCGTTATACCAAAATAAGCCGCACAGTATCCCACACAATGCTACCAGCCAGGTAGCAACCAAAGTTTTTCTCATGTATTTCTAAACAGATATAATATATACGAACCCCTAAGTGCCTTAATGGCTGATTAAGAGTGTGCTATATTATATTAATAGTTAAAATTTGCTTTTTATTTTATTGTAAAAAGCTGGTAATCAATCGCAAGGCTTAAAATTATTAAAAACAATGCTCTTAATAAATGTTTGCGTGACGATTAAACATGTGGGTTGTGAGTTAGTATGTTCGAATTACGTTTCGATGCATTGCTATGCTAAATGGTGTTAGCTTGCCTAAAATTTGCTATTATGGGTTATGCCTGCAATTTGCTTTGGGGAAATAGGGTAGAATGCAAATTAAGTATTTAGTTATGCGGGGATGAGGTATTTGATATTATTTTAATAAAAGTAGGGGGTACTTTATAAAATATTTAAAAAAGTTTTACAACTTAGTGCTTTGTATATACTAACCTATGTTAATTTTACATAAATTTAGCTTAAATTTTTAAACTGTGAACGCTATTCATTTATTTAATGATGATGAATTAACCTCTCTCTTACAAAGCGGTAATGAAGGGGCGTTTACCGAAATTTATAACCGTTACTGGGATAAGCTATATTATATAGCCTATAAACTTTTAAAAGATACTAATGCAGCCGAGGAAATAGTGCAGGAGGTTTTCCTGACGCTATGGAAAAAAAGAACTACCCTAATTATTCAGTCCCTGCCGCAATACCTGGCTGCCATGGCGCGCTATAGCGTATACCATTATATAGCTAATGAAAAGAAATGCAAAGTTAAAGAAGATAACGCGGCGCTTATTAATGTGGCCGGCATATCAGAAATTAACGTTGATCATAAAATACTGCTGCAAATTATTACAGAGCTATCCAATAAACTTCCCGAAAAATGCAGGCTCGTTTTTCAATACAACAAACTTCACGATCAAGCCTTATCTGACGTTGCTCAGCGATTAAACATGTCGCAGAAAACTGCAGAAGGTCATTTAACCAAAGCTTTGCGAATAATTCGTACAAATCTGGGGGTTACCAGTGAATTTTTGACTCTTTTGACATTCTTTATACTTTTTAAGCGATAAATCTTAAATAATTCTTTCTTTTTTTAAGATTAGGTTTGCTTTCTCGATATTTTTGGGTGTATTTCGTACACTATTTAAAAATAATTCAACTTTTTTATAAACTGACCAAGGGTAATTGTTAAAAACTACACTCTTTATAAGTGTAATTAGGGGATAACAATTTCAATGGGAGTAAACGAACTAAAAATACTGGCAAAACGATACCTTAACGGTACGGCAACTACCGAAGAAAAGGAGCGGCTTAACCAGTGGTATGAGGCAATACATACAGGCGGTATCGAGGAAGTAGATTCGACAGGAGATGAAACCGAAGCGCAGGTAAAACAAAGGATATTCGAGAATATCCAAAAAAGAATGAATGCGGGTGGTGCAGATACAATAGTTGCAGCCCCAAAGCATAACGTGAAGCAACTGTGGTTGAAGTTGGCTTCAGTAGCGGCAGTTTTGGCCGTTGTTTGTTATGCCATATGGCCTTCTGTTAAAATTGCTGTTAGCGAACGCGACAGAAAAGTAATAAATGTACCAACCAACAGGGTTTTACATATCATGTTGCCCGATAGCTCGAAGGTGTGGCTAAACGCAGGTACCGAGTTTAGATACCCTAAAAGCTTTAACGGCAAAAACCGGGTAGTTGAATTGGTGAAAGGGCGTGCATTTTTTGATATTAAACATCAAAGCAAACATCCGTTCATAGTTAAAACGCCAAACATGAATATTACTGTGCTGGGTACATCATTTGATGTAAATACAGATGAGAAAGCCTGTATGACCAGTGTTAGCGTGGTTACCGGTAAAGTTGGTATTACCATGGCAAATAATAAACTAAAAAGGGCGGCAGTTATGTTGCTGCCACAACAACAAGCTGTTTTATGCTATGCCGATAATAAGCTGGTAACGCAGCCAATACATGAACCTGCTATTAATGCCTGGTGCAAAAATAACTTTGTATTTGAGCAGGAAAAACTGGCAAATGTATTTAGCGCACTTGAAAAAGAATACAATACCAAAATAACGGTAGAAAATAAAAAGCTACTTGATGAGCGCATTTCAATAAAGTTAGGCAATCAGCATTTAGACACGATAATGGAAATATTAAGCTTCACCAAACACTTTAAATATCAGATAGCGAATGATAGCACAGTAGTTGTAAAATAAAATTATTCTTTGGCTTAGCAGCTAAGCGGGAAAAAAAGCCGGAAACACTGCGAATGTTCCCGGCAATAAGATAGCCCCTGTACATATGCTTGAGACCCATATACAGCCGGCTCAGTTTAACTATGACATTAAACCCAAACAAATATGATAAATTTTTACGGCAAAGTATTGCCCATACTCCGAAAATGCATGCGCATTTCTACAATAATTATCGGCATACAAATATGTTGTACTTCGCTCCTAATGGCCACAGGCACAAGGGCTCAGGAAGTAAATTTGAACCTGACGAAAGCCAGTATCAAACAGGTTTTTAAAACCATTGAGCAGCAGGCAAAGGTTACCTTTGTTTATGATGAACAAGTGATCAATTCACTGCCATCAGTTACCCTTCACGTAAAAAACGAGCAGCTACCCGTTGTGATAAACCAACTGCAAAACAAAACCCAACTGCAGTTTAAAGTAGTAGGCAATTATATAGGCGTGGCACAAAACGTTGCCGATATGCCTCAGATAGATCAAACCCAAACAAGCGATGTTAACGCAGCCAAAATTGGCGGTACGGTAAAAGATATTGCCGGCCAGCCACTGGTAGGTGTTACCGTTACCATTAAAGGCACACAAAAAGGTGTTACTACCGATGTAAACGGCGGTTTTAGCATCGACGCCAATGTTGGCGATGTGCTTGTTTTCAACTACATCGGTTACGCTAAAAAAGAATTACCGGTTGCAGGCGGCGCAATGAATGTTGTGTTAGCCGAAGACTCTAAGCAATTAGGCGAAGTAGTGGTAACTGCATTAGGTATTAAAAAATCAGAAAAATCATTAACCTATGCAACTCAACAGGTTGCAGGCAGCGAGCTTACCCGTGTAAAAAGCGATAACTTAATGAACTCATTAAGCGGTAAAGTTGCCGGTGTAACTATATCTCCAAGTGCATCGGGCGTGGGTGGTTCTGCCAAAGTAATTTTACGTGGTAACAAATCTGCCGGTGGTAACAACCAACCTTTATATGTTATCGATGGTATTCCAATTTCAAATGGTTCAAATGCAAACGGCCAGCCAAACAGCACTTATGGTACTACAGTAGGCCAGGGTGGTAGCTCTGCTGCTGCTAATACTAACCAGGATGGCGGCGATGGCATCTCGAACCTTAACCCTGAGGATATTGAAAGCATCTCAGTATTAAAGGGTGCATCTGCATCTGCATTATATGGTAGCCAGGCACAAAACGGTGTAATCTTAATCACTACCAAAAAAGGTAAAGCAGGTAAAACACAGGTAAACTACAACTCATCATTTACACTTAACAAAATTGCTGATAAACCAGAGTTTCAAAACAGCTACGGCCAATCAGCTCCGGGTTCTACTTACAGCTGGGGCGGGCCAATAAGCAATGCACATGATAACCTGTCTGATTTTTATCAAACCGGCAGAAACTGGACTAACTCGATCAACATGTCGGGCGGTAACGAAGTGGCACAAACCTACTTCTCTTATGCAAATACCGATGCCCGTGGCATTGAGCCAACCAACAAGTTAGTACGTAATAACTTTAACTTACGTGAAACTGGTAAGTTTTTCAACAATAAATTAACTGTTGACGGAAACGTTAATTACATTGATCAAAAAATCAATAACGCACCTGGCTTAGGTTTATACTTAAACCCATTAACAGGTTTATACTTATTCCCTCGCGGCCAGGATATCCTTCCCTATAAAAACAATTTTGAAATAGCCCCTGTATTGGGTGGTAATGGTGCCCCAACTCAAAACTGGGCATTTAATGAAGACGTTCAGCAAAACCCATGGTGGACTATTAACCGCGACCCTACAGTTGCTCAACGTAACCGTTTATTAATTAACGGAAGCTTAAAATACGAGTTTACCAATTGGTTAAGCTTACAGGTGAGAGGTAACTTAGACCGTACAACTGATGTTTACGAGCAAGACCTGTATGCCGGTACTAACCCTGTTTATGCGAGAGCAAACGGACAGTTTTTACTTTCTAACCAAACTACAGAGCAGAAATACGGCGATGCGTTATTGACTTTTAACGTGCCAATGAAATCTGACTTTAAAATTGATGGTGTATTAGGCGCAAGTGTAACCGACATTATAACAAGTGGTACAAGCATTGGCCCCGATGTTAATAATAACTACGCAGGTACGGGCTTATTAGTACCAAACGTATTTTTACCAGAAAACCTTACCTCGGCAGCAGGCGCTCCGCCGGTAACTACTTTGGCTGCAAACCATAACCAAATACAATCATTATTTGGTAATGCCAACTTATCTTATAAAAACTGGGCATATTTAACTTTAACAGCCAGAAACGACTGGTCATCTAACTTAGCATTTACACCTAACGGATCGTATTTCTATCCATCAGCTGGTTTATCTTTCATCCTGAACCAAATGTTCACTTTGCCGAAAGAAATTACTTATGCTAAGATCAGAGGTACTTATGCACAGGTAGGTAACACTGTACCAAACTATGTTACTGCTCCTTTAACCCATTTTGGTACAGGTGGTAGCGTTAATTTAAACTCTGTAGCTCCATTCCCTCAGTTGAAACCTGAAAGAACAAAATCGTACGAGTTTGGTGCCGATCTGCGTTTCTTCGACGACAGGTTAAGTGCAAGCGTTACTTATTACAAATCAAATACCAGGAACCAGTTTTTCAAAATTGCGCCATCTGTTGTAACCACCTATGGTGCGGGTTATGTTAATGCGGGTAATATACAAAACTCGGGTATTGAGTTTGTAGTTGGATACGATGTATTGAGAGGTGATAAATTAAACTGGAATACTTCATTCAACGGTTCAACTTTCAACAACAAGGTAATTGATGTTGACTCTAAAGATGGCATCAGCCAATTTATCATAACACCAAGCTTAAACAACAGCTACGAGTCTGTTTTAGCAACAGGTGGTTCATTTGGTGATATTTATGGTGTAACCTTACAACACGATGCACAAGGCCGTGTTATCATTGGTGCCGATGGTACCCCACAGGTAAACAGCGGCTTTACTAAAATTGGTAATCCTAACCCTAAGTTCCAATTAGGCTGGAATAACAGTTTCACTTATCACAAAGTATCTTTCAGCTTCCTGGTTGATGGTAAATTTGGTGGCCAGGTGTTATCATTAACCCAAGCCATGATGGATAAATATGGTGTATCAAAAGCAACCGGCGATGCCCGTGCTGCGGGTGGTGTGGCTGTAAATGGTGTAAGCCCAACAGGCCAGGCTGTATCAACTGTTGATCCTCAAAAATGGTATAATACAATTGGTGGCCGCGATGGTGTGAGTGGCGAATATATGTACAGCGCAACCGTAGTTAGATTACGTGAAGCTGCCCTTGGTTATACATTCCCAATAAAAGACAGCTTTTTCAAGAGCCTGAAATTATCATTAACCGGAAGGAACCTGATCTATTTCTACAAGAAAGCGCCTTACGATCCTGAAGTTACCATGTCAACCGGGAACGGCCTTTCAGGTGTAGATGTATTTAACCAGCCGGCAACACGCAATTTTGGTTTTAACCTTAATGTTGCGCTATAATTATTCACTCTTTAAATTAAAAGCAATGAAAAAACATTATAAAACAATGGTAGATACCGGCTATAAATACGGTATTGTGATCCTCCTTGCATTTGGCATATTAGGGTTGAACAGTTGTAAAAAGAATTTCGAAAAATACGATACAGATAACACTGGTGTAAAAAACTACGATCCGGGGTTGGTATTCCCGGGTATCCAAACTGCTTTATTTGGCGAAGAGGGTAACTACCAGTTAGATCAAAACTTAAATGCCGATTGTTATTCTGGTTACATGATGTCGCCCGATCCATTCCGTGGTAACGTTAACAACTTAACCTACAGTTTGGTTGATGGCTGGAACCAGCAGATCTTTATTGATGGTTATACTACCTCATTATTCGCTATAAATGCTATTGCTAAGGCTGGTACAAAAACTACCGCACCTGATAAATGGGCTATTGCCTTAATATTAAAGGTAGAAACCATGCACAGAATCACCGATAAATACGGACCGATTGCTTACAGCGGAGCAGGTAAAACAATTATAAACACGCCTTATGATGATCAGAAAAGTGTTTACAACCAGTTTTTCTTACAGTTAGATACAGCAGTTAGTGCACTTAACACCTTTATCAAAGCAAACCCTGGTAAAACTCCTTTTGCTGCTTATGATTTAGTTTACGGTGGCGATTATACTAAATGGCTTAAACTGGCAAACTCTTTAAGATTACGTTTGGCTATGCACATTGTAAAAGTTGATGCTGTTACCGAACAGGCTCAAGGTGTTAAAGCGCTCGACCCAGCCAACGGTGGTGTATTAACTACAAATGATGATAATGCAGGTATTGCAGGTGGTAGCTACCATAACCCGTTGAATGTAATCAGCACCAGTTGGTCTGATATTTCATTAGGTGCGCCAATGGAATCGTACCTGGTGGGTTATAACGATCCTCGTATAAAAACGATGGCTTCACCCGCTACCGACTCTCGCTTTGCAGGTACTTACAAAGGTATCCGCATCGGTACTGCAATTACTTCTAAGCCTGGTTACAGCGGTTATTCTATATTGAACATCAATACTGATATTACCAGCACAAGAACAGGTTTCGCACCAGGCTCACCTATGTTATTTATGACAGCAGGCGAAGTTTGGTTCCTGAAAGCTGAAGCTGCTTTACGTGGCTGGGCTAACGCAGGTGATATACAAACCGATTACAATACAGGTATTGCTACATCAATGGCGCAATGGGGTGTAAATGCAGGTAATTATGCCAGCGATGCTACCAGCAAACCAATTGCTTATGTTGATCCATCTAACGCTGCTAATAATTCTCCGGCATTGTCAACAATTACTGTTGCCTGGGATGCAGCTGCAAGTAACGAGCTGAAATTAGAGCGTATCATCACTCAAAAATGGATTGCCATGTTCCCCGAAGGTCAGGAAGCGTGGACTGAGTATCGCCGTACAGGCTATCCAAAATTGTTCCCTGTAGTAATTAACAACAGCAATGGTACAATTGATACCCAAATCCAGATCCGCAGGTTAGCTTATCCAGCCAGCGAGTATACTACCAACGGTGCCGAAGTACAAAAAGGCGTACAATTATTAGGAGGCCCTGATAATGGTGGCACCCGCGTATGGTGGGATACAGGTAAAGCTAATTTTTAATAGCATAACCTCAATTATTTAACAATGCGCTCCGCCCTCAATTTGCTCATGTTTAATACACGGGAAATAGTTAGTAGTTAAATTGTTAGATTGTTTAGTTAAGAATCCCCGCCCCGGCGGGGATTTTTTAGTTCATAAAAAAAGAGCATCCCATTGGGATGCTCTTTTTGATTACGGTGTTAAGATTATTAAGACTTGCTTTTATTTGCAGCCTTTTTCTTTGCTTTTTCTTCTTTCTTCTCAGCTTTCAACCCTTCGTAAGTTTTTTTCTGGCTGGCAGTTAAAACAGCGCTTACCTTCTCGTCAGCTTGTTTTTTGATGGCATCTTTTTGCTGTTTGTCAGCTTTGCCTTTTTTTAGCTTAGCTTCCTGTGTGTCTTTATCAAGCATAATTGCCTTTACCTTGGTGGTTTGATCGGCAGTCAGGTTCAGTTTTTTCTTCAGCTTCTCTGTTTGCTCGGTTGCTTTTTGGGCTGGGGTTTTGTCGCCTTTGGCATATGTTAAAGTACTTAGTCCGGTGGCAAGTAATGCTATTAAAATCAGTTTTTTCATGTTATGTATTTTTAATATGAACACAAGGTAGGGGTTAAGGTTTAACTTGTGCACATATATTTATTATGCAACAGCCTGTACCGCCCTCGAAGGCCTAATCTTTTTCTTATCCTTTTTACGTTTCCCCAACCATATCAAAAATCCAGATATAGGTAAACTGGCCGTGAACAATGCTACTATTAAAGCCAGTATTTTACCCGGCCACCCCAGTAAACTACCAGTATGTGCAGGCGTTATCATCTTACGAAATTTAGCTCCCGGCGTTAATTTTGCAAAAGGAACCTTTTTAATCAGGCTGCCGTTTTTAGCATCGAAATAAGCTATATCTGATGATGCAACCATTCCATTGGTGTTTTCTTTAGTTACTGTTATAGCTTGCGAAGGTTTTGCAGCAATAGCAAAAGCAACAAAACCATCACCGCTATAAATCTGGTTGGTTTGCTGTAAAATATCCTGGTAAATGCCTGGTTTAATCTCTTTACCTTTTGACGGGCTTTTTACTTTGGCTTCTTTAACCTGTTTGCCATCCACCATTTTAAGGATGGTATTTTCCAGCCAATCATAACTCATTATTAAACCTGTGAAGGTAACTACCAATAAAAATATCGATAAGTAAAAGCCTGTTACAGCATGCAAATCCCAATTAAGGCGTTTGCCCGATGCATTCCACTTAATTTTAAAGCGTTGTTTCATGGCGCTTTTATTGGCGGGCCACCAAAGTACCAGACCGCTAATGGTTAAGAAGAAACAGATTGCACATGAAATACCTGTGATTATTTTACCGGTATCGCCCAAAAGCAAAAACCTGTGCAGGCTGCGAACTTGCTGGAAAAACTTCTTGGTATAAACCCCTTTATAAAGTATTTGCCCGTTATACGGGTTTACGTACATTAATTGAACACCTTTATTATTCTCGCCTTTAGTGCCTACGCGTACCTCTACACTGCGATTGGCTTCGGCATGTACAATTATGCGGCTTACCTTTTGTCCGGCGTAAGCGTTTTGTGCCAGGGTAACCACACTATCCAAGGATAAACGCTGCCCAGCCGGATCTACGATATGGTAGTGTTTAAATAAAACAGGTTCCAGTTCGGCTTCGAAAGCAAGCAGGCTGCCGGTTAAGGCAACAATAATAAGGATTGTACCCGATGCCAAGCCTAACCAAAGGTGTAGCCAGTTGATAATTGATTTAAAGGTGGTGTTTTTGGTGCTCATTTTTGATAATCAGTGTGGTCTTGAAAATCTTATTAACTATTTAATTTAAAAATCGTGCTGAGCGAAACACGGGACGGGTTTTGCTGGCTTTTCTGCAAAGGTATCTTTATTTAGAATAAGTCCAAATAAGTATATTGCTATATTTAACTACATCGTTGTAATTGTGACAATATGAGGGTAGCAAAGTGCAGGTTGAGGTAAAAATATTGCGATTCAAGTATTCTTGTATTTACTTCATGCATTCTACACCTGATAAACTTAGTTTTAGGTTTATTTGTATAAGTTAATCATGCCTGCCGAAGCTAAACATTCAATGAAAACAAAACTATTGTTAGCAATTAGCATACTGGGAGTATGTTTTATACTAATCCAGTTTGTACGTCCCAATATTGACAATCCGCCTGTTAAAGCCGATTTTGAAGCGCCAGCCGAGGTGAAAAATATTATTACCCGGGCTTGTTACGATTGTCACTCCAACCAAACTAATTTGCGTTGGTACGATAAGGTTCAACCGGTTTACTGGAAAGTAGCCCATCATATTAAAGATGGGCGTAAAGTGCTTAACTTTTCTGATTGGAAATCCATGCCTATTGCCGATCAGAAAGGAAAACTATGGGAATCTGTTAATCAAATAATTCAGGGTGCTATGCCACTTAACAGTTATACCATGGTACATACCGAGGCTAAGGTTTCCCCAGCAGATTTAGTCGTGCTGAAAAACTATCTTTCATCAATGGTACACAGTAAACCTGCTGATACCGCTAAAACCAATGCCTTAGATAAGCAATATAAAAAATGGCAAAATGCCCAACCTGCTCAAACCCATTTACCTACAGAACCTAATGGCATAGCTTATATTCCCGATTATAAGAACTGGCAGGTGCTGAGTACTTCAGAGCGGTTTGATAATGGCACCATGCGCGTCATCTTTGGTAATGATGTAGCTATAAAGGCTGTAAAGGAGCATCATATTAATCCATGGCCTAACGGTACCATATTTGCCAAAGTAGCCTGGGATCAATTACAAGATACAGCAGGCAATGTAAAAACCGGTGCTTTTAAACAAGTAGAGTTTATGATTAAAGACGATCAAAAATATGCCTCTACCAAAGGCTGGGGCTTCGCACGGTTTAAAACTCCTAAAATGGTACCTTATGCGGCAGGTAATGCACTGTTTGCCAACGAGTGTGTAAACTGCCACCGCCCAATGCGCAATAATGATTTTGTATTTACCATGCCTGTTAAACACTAATAACAATGAAAAAGCTAATCTATATATTACTGGCAGTCATAGTTGTAACATCATCGGCCTGCGATAGAAATAAGGTAAAAAACGCCGGTGAGCTTAATACCAAAGCTTCATTGCCCGCATCGCTCAATTTTACAAGTTTAGGTTATAAGGTGATAACCTCATCAATCAATAAAAAATTGGGAACCATGGCAACCCTGTATGGCAATAAACAAGCTTTGGCTGATGCTATTACCGGCAACGGTGGTACAAAGCCAGGTGAAGAATTTGCACTTATTACCTGGAAACAACAGGATGATGAACGCTGGTATGGTGCCAAAATACCTGGCGAACTGCAATCAATAGAGCGGGTTAAAACCGGTGCAGAAGGTGTAGTTGATTACAAATGCTTTGATGGGAAAGATATTGTTCCACATGCAGATACGCTGCATAATGCCGAAAGGACAAAATATATACTTAGTCAGCAAGCATCTGTAATGCCATAATTTTTTATATAACCACTATCTTAAGTAGTAACCATTGCACTAAGGTCAAAATAAATAATTTTTAATGTTGGCTGAGAGATTTTATCTTGCCGAAGTATTCAAATACAACCAACATTACCTATGAGGAAGTTTATTTCTGCTAAAACAGTCGTTTTAGCACTGTTGGCCGACGTGTGTTTGGCCCAACCGAAAGCGCAATTTGTTAAACCACTTAATTCGGGTATTAACAAGTATTACGTTACCAACCAGCAGCCATTACAACCACAATATTTTACCAAATTGCCCGTGGGCAGCGTTAAGCCCGGAGGGTGGTTACTTAAAAACCTGCAATTGCAACGTGCAGGCTTAACCGGTAATTTAGGGGAGATAAGCGTATGGCTCAGTAAAAAGGATAATGCCTGGTTGGCTAAAGATGGCAAGGGCAAATACGGTTGGGAAGAGTTGCCTTATTGGCTAAAAGGTTATGCCGATATTGGCTATGTGCTGAATGATCCTAAAATGATTAAAGAAGCGCGGTTCTGGATTGAAGCCGTGTTGAACAATCAGCGGCCCGATGGCGATTTTGGCCCGTATGTTTTGAAGAAAGGCAAACGCGATTTATGGACTAATATGCCGATGCTCTGGTGTTTGCAATCGTATTACGAATACAGTAATGATAAGCGCGTACTGGCTTTCATGACCAGATATTTTAAATGGGAATTGAGCGTACCCGATCAAGACTTTTTGAAAGATTACTGGGAACAGAGCCGCGGCGGCGACAATATGCTAAGCGTATATTGGTTGTATAACCATACCGGCGATAAATTTCTGCTCGATCTGGCCACCAAGATTGATAAAAACACGGCTGATTGGCGCCAGGCTGATAACTTACCCAACTGGCATAATGTAAATA
>CAHJXH010000066.1 GCA_903644075.1 Sphingobacteriaceae bacterium
ACGGGGTAGAAAACATGAAGTAATTGACCTCTGGATTCACGCTGCAAAAATACGATTTTTAAATCTGTATGTTAAGTAAAATTTAAATAATTTGTAAAAGTAGTTTCTACCTTTGCTTCGCATTTAAAATATTGTGCCATGTCTGTAAATAAAGAGATCAAACGCGTTACTACCAATACCCTGCAGGAGATGAAAAACCGTGGCGAAAAAATTGCCATGCTTACGGCCTACGATTACTCGATGGCCAAGATTGTTGACGAGGCAGGTATGGATGTAATACTGGTTGGCGATTCGGCCTCAAATGTAATGGCCGGTCATGAAACTACCTTACCTATCACACTGGATCAGATGATCTATCATGCATCATCTGTAGTACGTGGCGCAAGCCGCTCGCTGGTTGTAGTCGATCTGCCTTTTGGCTCATACCAGGGTAACTCTAAAGAAGCATTGAACTCGGCTATCCGCATTATGAAAGAAGCGGGTGCCCATGCCGTAAAAATTGAGGGTGGTGTAGAAATAGCTGAATCGGTAAGCAGGATATTAACGGCCGGTATCCCGGTAATGGGGCACCTTGGTTTAACGCCGCAGTCTATCTATAAATTCGGAACTTATACCGTAAGGGCTAAAGAAGAAGCCGAAGCTCAAAAACTGAAAGAAGACGCATTGAAATTACAAGAACTCGGTTGCTTTGGTGTGGTGCTGGAAAAAATACCAGCCGCTTTGGCCAAAGAGGTAACCGAAAGCCTGCAAATACCAACAATAGGTATTGGTGCCGGTCAGCATTGTTCGGGCCAGGTGTTGGTGATCCATGATATGCTGGGCTTAAACAAAGGTTTCCGCCCGCGTTTCCTGCGCCAGTACGCCAGTTTATATGATGTAATGAACGAGGCCATTAAGGGTTATGTAAGCGACGTTAAGGCTGAAGATTTCCCGAACGAAAAGGAGCAGTATTAATTAGAAGAGAGTCCGGAAGTCGGAAAGATAGGAAGTCCATAAGACGAAGGGACTCTTAATAATATAATATAAGACCGTCATGCCGAACTTGTTTCGGCATCCCACAGGACAGGTCTTAAACTTTGCTCAACGCATACTTAGCAAGTGGGATCCCGAAACAAGTTCGGGATGACGGATAAATTTGAAACAAAACAATACACGGTAAGTGTTATACTTCGGGCATCGGACTTTCCGACTTCCGGTCTTCCGGACTCAGAATTACTTCCGGACTCAAAAACTATGGCAAACGTCTCTTTCGATATAACTGATAACGACATCCTGTACGAGGATAACCACCTGATTGCTGTTAACAAACGCGCAGGCGATATTGTGCAGGTTGATGATACCGGCGATGAACCGCTGGATGAAAAGGTTAAAAAGTATATCGCCAAAAAATATAATAAGCCTAACGGCGCATTTTTAGGTGTGGTACATCGTTTGGATCGGCCTGTGAGCGGCGTGATCCTCTTCGCTAAAACGAGCAAGGCATTAGAGCGGATGAACGAGTTGTTTAAAACCCGCCAGATGCGCAAAATCTATTACGCGGTGGTGCGCCACCGCCCAGAGCCACCTTATGGTAACCTGGTGCACTGGCTGGTTAAGAACCCCAAGAAAAATGTTACCACCGCGCATGGGCACGAGGTAAAAGGCAGCTTACGTTCTGAACTGCATTACCGTATGGTTGGCGAACTGAATGGTTATTACCTGATACAGGTTAACCCGATCACCGGCCGACCGCATCAGATCAGGGTGCAGCTGGCTTCATTAAACAGCCCGATTGTGGGTGATAACAAGTATGGTTACCCACGCGGTAGCCTGCGTAAAAGCATTTGCCTGCACGCCCGCCGTCTGCAATTTATTCATCCGGTGAAAAATGAGCCAATCGACATTAAAGCACCGCTGCCTAAAGATGGTTTCTGGGAAAAGTTCGCGCACCTTATCAACGACAAGGATGATGATGTGGTGATGAGAACAGAGGGCGAGTAGGCTGAAAAACTGAAAAACTTGCGCTCGTTTATAACGAGTGCTTAGCATGGCAGGGGATTACAAATCCCCGAGTGAGTGAATAAAGGGCATTACAAATGCCCGCCCAATATGCACTCGTTATAAACGAGCGCAAGAGTAAAAGCCCTCTCCTTCGGGGAGGGTTGGGAGGGGTTACAATCCCAAAACCTTATCCCAAATCACTTCATCAACCGGGATCCCTTCTTTCATATTCCGCTCGCGGGTTTTCAATGTGCCCTCACCGGGGAAACGGATTGGGTTAGCTTCGTCAATTAAACTGCTTGATTTGGTATAATCCATAATCTGCTCAATCAGGTTATCTGTTAATACATCATCATTAGGTTTGATGCAGATGAATACCTGCGACACGCCACTTTCGGCCTTATTTTCTGAAACTTTGGCTGTAGAATTGCCGCCGCTTAATATGGTAACTAATAAGTCGAGCATCAGAGACAGGCCTGATCCTTTCCAGAATCCTACCGGTAATAAACGTTGCGTTTCAATTATTTCAGCCGCATTTACTGATAGGTTGCCCTCTTTATCATAGCCACCCGGCAAAGGCAATTCCTCGCCCGATGACCGGTATTGCTGTAGCTTGCCAAATGAGTATTGTGAAACCGCCATATCCAACACCACATCGCCGCCTTTACGGGGCACAGCTATAATTAATGGGTTATTGCCGAGTCGCGGATCGATACCTCCCCAAGGTGGTAAGTTGGCAATAGTATTAGTAAAGCATATCCCAATACAACCAGCCTCGGCGGCTTGCCAGCCGTAGGTGCCGCCACGCATCCAATGGTTAGTATCTTTAATGGCTACGCAGCCTATGCCATGTTGCTGTGCTAATTGTATCGCCCTATCCATACAGAAACGGGCGTTCAGCATACCCGGGCCATAGTTACCGTTCCAGCGTTCTAGTAAACCCATGCCGGTTTCGGTGGTTGGTTCGGCATCTGGTTTTACATGGCCTTCTTTCACAAACTTTACAAATACCGGGAAGCGGTTTAAGCCGTGTGTATATACCCCATCGCGACTGTTTTCGGCAAAAATGGTAGCTATGGCTTCGGCTTTGGCAGGGCTGAAGTTTAATTTTAAGAGTACCCGGTTAAACTCGGCCTGCATTTGTTGGGAAGGGATACGCATAGTTTAGTTTTGAATGAGTGAGGGAGTGAATGAGAGAATGTAAAAAAGCGTCCTCAATATTCGTATATCAAAAAGGTTTAAAAGTCTCCCCCTTCAGGGGGAGATTTAGAGGGGGCTAATTAGATCGTCGCCATATCAATTACAAAACGGTAACGTACGTCGCCTTTAATCATGCGCTCGTAAGCAGTGTCGATGTAATCGATCGGGATAATTTCGATGTCTGATACAATGTCGTGCTCGGCACAGTAATCCAGCATTTCCTGGGTTTCGGCAATACCACCAATCATTGATCCGGCAATGCTTCTGCGGCGGCCAATTAGTGGGAATGCAGCCAATGTTGGCGATTCTGGTGGAACACCTAATAAAATCATGGTACCATCAACTTTCAGCATTTGCAGGTAGAAATTATATTCGTGCTGTGCAGAAATAGTATTGATGATAAAATCCAGTGAATTTGCTGCTTCAGCAACTTGTGCTTCGTCGCTGGTTACCACAAAGTGGTGAGCACCTAGTTTCTCAGCATCTTCTTTTTTGTTTGGTGAAGTACTTAATACAGTTACTTCGGCGCCTTTTGATACAGCTAATTTAACAGCCATGTGGCCTAAGCCGCCTAAGCCTAAAACACCAACCTTGTGGCCTTTGCCAATTTTCCAGTGCATAATAGGCGAGTAGGTAGTAATACCTGCGCATAATAAAGGGGCAACGGCTGCTAAGTTTAGTTTTTCAGAAATTCTAAGCGTGTACTGCTCGTCGGTTACAATTTGGTTTGAGTAACCACCGTAGGTTGGGTTACCTTCTTTGTCGCGGCCGTTATAAGTACCAATCATACCTAAGTCGCAATATTGTTCATTGCCTGACAGACAGTTTGGGCAGTGGCGGCATGAATCAACAAAACAACCGATACCGGCGAGGTCGCCAACTTTAAATTTGGTTACCTCGCTGCCAATTTTGGTAATGCGGCCAACAATTTCGTGTCCGGGTACCATCGGGAAAATACCGCTTCCCCATTCATCACGTACCTGGTGAATGTCTGAGTGGCAAACACCACAATACGCAATTTCGATCTGTACGTCTTTAGGGCCAACCTCGCGGCGTTCGAAATTAAAGGGTTCTAAATGTGCATGCGCTTTTGGAGCTGCATAAGCTTTTGCTGCAATCATATTGATGAGATGTGTCGTTAGTTTAATGTAAAAGTAAGGCACGTTTTTGTAAAGTTCTGTAATATTAAAAACATAATTAAAAGCTGCAGTTTTAAGGCCTGTTAATGAGCTTTTAATACTTAACAAAATAACAACCCGTAGCTGCCGTTAACTAAGCGGGGATTTGTTATTTTTGCCCGCTGATGCTAATGAAAAAAAGTTTAATTGTATTTGTACTTGCCTGTTTGGTGATATTGGTTGTTAACTCGTGTAAAAAAGATGACCAAAGTTCGATTAACCATTACCTTACAGTTTCGCCGTGGACACTGGCTTCGGTACAGGTTTCTACTTTTGTAGGCTCATCATTAATAGAAACCGATACACTTAATACCACATGTACGCTTAAACAAAAGTTTACCTTTAATGCAGATCAAAGCTGCTCGTACGATAATTTTATTTGCAGGGATACTACTTCAAAAGGGCAATGGCAATTTAGCGATGATAAGTTAACCCTGCAATCAAACATCGTGTGCCATGATACTACCAATGTTGGCCGCCGTGATACTATTGATATGCCTTTTAAAAACTCACAGATTGTAAACCTGGGTGGTTATTCGCTCGTAATACAAACGGGCGATATTAATGCCTATTTTACATCTACAACTAAAAGGGTTATTAAAAGATGGAGTTTTATTCATCAGGATTAACTCATAATATTAGCTTAGGCTTTAAACTATGGTTCAAAATTTTATATTTGAGTCATTAACAAATTAAAGGGGATAATTTGAAAAAGAGAATCGCCATTTTTGCTTCAGGTTCGGGCTCAAATGCACAAAAAATTTTGGAGCATTTTAAACGCAGTACAGTTGCCGAAGTGGTACTGATACTGAGTAATAATCCACAATCGTACGTCTTACAACGGGCCGATAATTTCGAGATACCTTCGCATGCCTTTACCCGCCACGAGTTTTTTGAAACTGATAGCGTAGTTAAACTGCTCAAAAACTTAGAGGTAGACCTGATTGTACTGGCCGGCTTTTTATGGCTGGTGCCACAATCGTTATTAAAAGCTTTCCCTAATCGTATTATCAATATCCACCCATCGCTATTACCTAAATACGGAGGCAAGGGTATGTATGGCGATAAAGTTCACCAGGCAGTATTGGATAATCACGAAGAAGAATCGGGCATTACCATCCACTTCGTAAACGAGCATTTCGACGAGGGCGAGGTGATCCACCAGTTTAAATTCAGGATAGAACCTAACGATACTATAGAGGTGGTGAAATTTAAAGGGCAACAGTTAGAGCATCACAACTATCCAAGAGTGATTGAGGCTTTGCTGACCAAGATTAAGAGCTGATTCTGGACAAAGAACTTTTAGACAAAAGACGAAAAGATACAGGACAGAAAACCTATCCTTAATCGTGTTGGCTATGAGAAACCGGTACTTTTATCTATTGTTAGCCTGCACTTTGTTGTTGCTATCCTGTAAGTCAAAAGTTTCTTCAAATTCTGCTTTTTACTATTGGAAAACTATTTATCAGCTCAATCCGAGTCAGCGACAATTGTTATCTACCATAGGTAACAAAAAAATATACCTGCGTTTTTTCGACATTACCTGGGATAACGATCATAACCAACCCAAACCCAACGCTGTACTCCGGATTGCGGATACGGTAAAGGGTTTAAAAATTGTGCCCGTTATTTTTATTACCAACCAAACCTTTCATCATACCCCAATGGCTGGCCTTGATAGCCTGGCTTTTAAAAGTGCCGGCCTGGTATCAGTGATGGCATCCCGTGCTGGGATCAGTTATCAAAAAATTCAGATTGATTGCGACTGGACAGATGACACCCGCGAAAAATACTTTGCTTATTTAACAGCCTTTAAAAAATACGATAAGCACCTGCTGGAAGTCACAATACGCCTTCACCAGGTTAAATACCGCGAGCGTACGGGTGTGCCCCCGGTAGACCGTGGCGTACTGATGTTTTATAACATGGGGCAGGTAAAAGCTTTGGGCGGAAGCAGCTCTATTTATAATGAAAAAGATGCTGCTAAATACCTGGGCAGGCTAGATAGTTATCCTTTAAAATTGGATGTGGCTTTGCCTTTATTTTCCTGGGCAATTCATAGCCGGGACGGCCACATTTTGAATATTTATGCACAAATTAAACGACAGGATTTACAGGACCCGGAAAAATTTAAGCCGGTTGGAAGCAGCTTTCGTGCTATAAAATCTTTTTTCATGAAAGGTGTTTATATCAAAGAAAACGATAATTTTAAGCTTGAAGAAACTAACCTTGATTTGTTGAATAAAGCAGCCGAACAACTTTCGGCAAAATTAAAACCCCTACCAGGCAGGACCATCATTTTTTATGAACTCGCTAACATCAACCTACCAGAATTTACGCTATCGGCGCTCAATAAAGTTACGGATCATTTTTAGTTTATTGCTGCTATCGGGAGCCGGCATTGTTTGGGCTTGTGCCGATGTGGAAGGAGACGATTCATCAGCCTTTACGCCCGAATATTTTGTAAACAAGCACTACAGCCCATTTTTTTATGATGGATATAATCGCTATTATGAGGCGAGCGATACCTCTCAAATTACAGATTATAATACCCGCTATAATAAATTGGTTAGCGGTGAATGGAAAACGTTCTTGGGTTCTCAGTTAAGCCCAAATCAGGTTGATTTCCTGTTATTTAAGGCAAAGCAGAAACAGGTTGATTCGCTTGAAAGAATGGTTTCGAAAAGCCTCGATGGCCGTGGTAAAACATTTTTTAATTACCTGCCATTGGTGAAAGATTGTGAGTCTTTCACTGTCAATACCCAGGATTACTGGTATGAAAAAGTGCCGGTTAAAATACCTCCTGCCGCTTTAGAAAAGCGCATTAATACAGCACTCGCAACTTATCATGATCAATTTATTCGCGAGCGGCTGTGGTTTCAACTTGTGAGGTATCATTATTTTCAGGATACTACCGGCAAAAAGGCTATACCAAGCTTTTATAAATACGAAAGAGAGTTTCCGCACAACCTGATGTATTACCGTACACTGGGTTACCTGGCGGGGGCAGAGTATGCAGAAAAGGATTACGCCCACGCTAATTATCATTACAGCCTTTGCTATAATTACACCTGGCAAATGTATATACCAAGCCAATGGAGTTTCCATCCGCAGGAAGAAGCCGACTGGAAGCAAACATTGAAACTTGCCAAAACACCTGAAGAAAAGATTACACTTTGGCATTTGCTGGGGATAGACAACGATCCCGGCAGGGCAATAAGAGAGATTGTGAAAATTAACCCGAGATCGGAGAAATTGGATCTGTTACTCAGCAGGCTTATTAATATTGCCGAAAGCTCGCCTTTAACGCCATCTGTAAATAAAGTTGATCCTGGAAATCACACTGCGTTTGCTATTGCAGCAAAACAGGGCTTGGCTAATGATAGGGATCTGCGTTTAATTGATTCGATTGGCAACCTTAAGCAAATCAGCAAGCCATATTATTGGCACATGGCATCTGGTTATTTGCATTATATGCATGCCGATTATAAAGCTGCGAAAAAGTACTACCTGATAACTAAGCAAGAGTTACCGGCCAATAATAAAGAGATTGCAGCCCAGTATAAATTGCTGAATGTGCTTTTATCGGTAAATACCATTAGCCATATTAATGCAGGAACGGAAGCGCAACTTGTTGAGCCCTTAACCTGGCTTGCAGATGTACGCGATAATAAACTAAAGGTGCGCGATTTGCGGTTCACAAATGCTTTGCAGTGGGTTACAGATACACTGGGAGGCATGTATAGAAATCAGCATGATCGCATTAAAGCCAATTGCTTTAAAACAGTGCCGCATATTTATACAGATAGTGTTGCTATTGATGCTATTGAAAAACTAATGACGAAGGTTAACAAAACGCCTTTCGAAAAGGTAATGTTGCGGTATTATCCGGTTAAACTTAACCAACTGTATTATCAACAGGCTGTACTGGTAACTTATAACGAAAACATTAAATCGGCCATTAAATTTATGGAAAAGGCAGATTCACTTAACAAGATAGTACTACCCGCCAACCCGTTTAACAGCCGCCTGAATGATTGCCATGATTGTGAATTTGGAGAATCGGCGAAAAATTATTCGCCCTTAAAGTTTTTGCGAACCATACAAACGCTAAAAGACAATTTACAGGCGGGCCGCGACAAATATAACAGTGCGTTATTATTGGGCGGCGCGTTTTACAATATTACACACTTTGGTAATTCAAGGGCATTTTTTCAGAATGATCTTACCAGCTATTCCAGTCAGCCGGAGTATTATGATAGTGATTATCTGGATATGTTTACTTCGCCCGAATTGGCAGAGAAATATTATAATATAGCGCTTCAAAACGCATCAACCAATGAGCAAAAGGCCAGGTGTGTGTTTCTATTAAGCAAATGCGAACGCAATAAATATTATAATGAGCATCCAAAGCCTGATTCTTATGGGCCCGACCCGGAAATACCACCTGCCGGGAATTGGTTCAAAGAGCTGAAGGATAAATATACCGCTACAGATTATTATAAAGAGGTTTTGAAAGAGTGCGGTTACTTTAAAAAATATGCCGAAGAATAGATCGCTAATGATTTTATGCAAATTTTCATAGAAACCGAACGCCTCATTATTCGCGAACTACTGCCATCGGATGATGAAGGGATCTTCGAGCTCGATTCAGATCCTGAAGTGCATGAGTATTTGGGCAAGTCACCCATTAAAAGTATTGAAGAGGCGAGAGATGTAATCGCGTTTATCCGCGAACAATATATAACCAATGGCATTGGCCGATGGGCCATAGTTGAGAAAGCCAGCGGTAATTTTATCGGTTGGACAGGCCTAAAATTTGTACGCGATACCATAAATAATCATACCAACTTTTATGATCTTGGCTATCGCCTCATTAAAAAATACTGGGGTAAAGGTTATGCCACAGAATCGGCCATTGCCTGCCGCAATTACGGATTTAATGAACTAAACCAACCTGCGCTTTATGCCATTACTGATGTTGGGAATGCGGGTTCACGTAAGGTGCTGGAGAAGGCCGGTTTTATTTGTTTAGAGACTTTTGATTATGATGGGAAGCCTCATTTTTGGCTGGAAGCGAACAGGTAGTTATAATCTGTGCCGTCATACCAGATTATTTCGGCACCCCACATGTTAAGTTGTAAAATGCAAGGTCTGCAACCTGTCCTGGGGGGTGCTGGAAACAAGTTCAGCATGACGTGATGGGAAAGGCCTGCTACTGCCACTTACCACTGCTTACTTTCCCGTTCTAAACCTCACCGTGTAATTCACCAACGGATACCCATCTGCCGAGCGGAAACCGCCGCCGCTTACTATAAAGTTATAATCGGTATCGGACTGAAGGTCCACTTTAAAGGTGAATGATTTTTTATCGGGCGAGAAGCCAATCTGACCAGTTACCGGGTAACTATCGCGACCGCCCGGGCCGTAATCAACAGCAACGCCGCGGCCCATTGCAGTTGAAAAATCTATCTTAATTTCTTTGATAGCTGGGCTTACCGGTTTGTTAGGCCAAACAGATACGCTGGCTACAATCGGTCGTTTAATTTCATACGCCTGGTGTAATTGAACCAACGACTGTGGAAAGTACCTCGAATTAACCAGGAACTTTTCTACCGCAGCGGTATCGGCATAATTCAATTCTATCATTTCTTTTATGGCGGCTTTCTTGTTTCTTGAATTATTGTAATACGATCGGCAAATGGCATAACCCATGTAATAGCCTAAATCGCCAACACGGCCATTGTTGGTGCCGTTGTAAAGCCAGTTTTTATAGTTGTTTAAAAACATTTCGCCGGCAAACTGGGCTTTGAGCTCGTGCTCATGCGCAGGGCCGTAACTCATGTAAGGCAGGGGTAGGGTTTTAATGGTAACCAGCTCGGTAACAAAATCGGCAGTGCCTTCATAAATGGATTGTGAAAGCAAATTGTAAGCTTCGCCGCTTTGCTGGGTGTGCACATATTCGTGGATATTTAGCGGAACGATATTCACAAACGGGTTGCTATGAAAATATTGAGATAAACCGCTCTTTAAAGCTGGCGGTAGTTCGGATACATCAACGGTAGAATCGCCCGTAGCCAGTTCGGCACCTATTAATACTTTGCCATCGCCAGATGTGCCGGCCGAATTCAATATACCGATGGTAAAATAAATTACAGCTGGCTTAAGCTGAGGGTAAATGGAGTTAAGTATCTTAATGTCGGGATCAAATTCAGTGGTTAAACCTTTGCATTTGTAGGTGTTGTCCCTAACCGAGTTCCAAAACTTAGGGTAATGCCGTATGGCCGAAACATAGCCTTCAGCTGTGTAGTTTTTGGCCTCCATAAAAGCCTTTAAACCATCGGTTCCGCGGGCAATGTAAAGCTTCTGGATATAGTAGAGTTGTTTAACACTGTCTTTAGTGGTACGGATGCTGTCGTATGCGTTCCAGAAATGATCAATATCATCGGTAATTATCTTGCGGATACTGTACTGCCCATAAGCTAATGAAAGAAAACAGAGGTTGAAAAGAAGTAAGGCCGACAGTTTCTTCATAATTATGTTAATGACGCCTTAAAGATAGATATGTTGTGGCGATGTTTAAATACTAAACCTAATAACCAACTCATTTGCCATGGCCTGCGAATTTCAGGCGGTTTTGTCTGTTATGGTTTTTATGACAGTATCGAGCTCCCTGGCGCTTTCGGTTAGCAAGGTATGGATATTCTGCAGGTTGCCATCTACATCCATAACGGCAAGAATATTAATTAAACCCATAATGTTAGCCAGCGGCTTACGGATAACATGCGATTGCATAAACCCAATCTCATTTAACTGATCTATTTTATTGTCAATCTCCGTTTTGGCTGTTTGCAGCTTATTTTGCGTGTCAATGTATTCGGTAATGTTATGGCCGATACAAAAAATTCCATCTGGTTCATGGTTTTCGTTAAACAAAGCTTTAAATTCCCACTGTGTAAAAATGAATCCGCCTTTACCATCGTGTTTACGGAGTGTGGCCGGAAAGAGTAATCCGGGATCTGCGAAACATTTACCGGCTACCTCAGCGCAGATTTTTATATCATCAGGGTGCAGGGTAATGTAAAAGGGCTGCCCAAGCAGCGATTTATTGATGAAGCTAAAGTTCTTATCGTAATTAGGGCTTACATGTGTGTACTTGTTATCCATACCTATGGCAATGGTATAGTAAAAAGAGGAATTTTCTAACAGGTTTGTGGTTTCCTTAAAATGCTTCATGTATCGGTCTCATCAATGCATTAATGTTAACGCAAAAAAGTTAAAAAAGTTAATTAGAGTTAAAAATTTTAATTAGGAATGTACATAGTACAAAGCGAAGCATGCCTTATAAGGTAAACTACGTCGTAGCGCTACAACCTAATTAAACCGGCCCGTTACGTAGCTAAACAGGCGGATAAAAACACTGACGATACTTACACAAATTAATGAGTACACCGGTAAAATAACAAACCCTGAAAGCTGTAGATCCGGCAACAGGGATGTGGGTCAGTCCCTTAGTTTTATGAATTAAGTTAAGGCTGAAAATAAACAGCGACAGCAGGCAAACACCGGCTTTTTACAAAAGCCTTATATTACTTTTTGATAAAGCTAAACGCCGGTTTACCGGTAATTATTTTGATCGACATCAGCAGAATGGCAATCATCCATACGGCAATGCTGGCCATGTAGCCTGCGCGATATCCCCAGTTAAACCCGGCATCAGCTGAAGAATGTACACTGATAGCATTGCTGGTATATACGTGGCTAATGCCCTTTATCTTGCTAATTAATGTGCCAACATACACAGCCAGCAGCAGCACATTAAACATCGGGGATTTAAAAAATTGCTTCATAATTCTAATGTACAAATTATCGGGTTAGAAATAAAAAAGCTAAATCATTTTTCCCGTGTATAAATGAGTAACTTATAGTTAACTAATCGTTCAAAATAATTACTTTTGCGGCTCGAAAATTTCCCTCAATGAGTCAGCCCGTAAAAATAAAAAACGCACTAATTTCGGTTTACTATAAAGATCATCTTGAACCGGTAATACATGAACTTAATCGCTTAGGCGTTAAAATATATTCGACAGGTGGAACCGAAACTTTTATCCGCAGTTTGGGCGCCGATGTTATTGCTGTTGAAGACCTTACTTCATACCCGTCTATCCTTGGTGGCCGTGTTAAAACCCTGCACCCTAAAGTGTTTGGTGGTATTTTGGGCCGCCGTAGTTTAGAGCAGGATCTGCAGCAACTGGAGCAATACGAAATCCCGGAAATTGACCTGGTAATTGTTGACTTATATCCCTTTGAAGAAACTGTAGAATCTGGCGCCGGCCACGATGATGTGATCGAGAAAATCGACATCGGCGGTATCTCCCTGATCCGCGCAGCTGCCAAAAATTATAAAGATGTGGTTATCGTTTCATCAAAAGATGATTACCAGACTTTAGCGCAATTGCTGAAGGAAAACGAAGGTTCGACAGAAATTGAAGATCGTAAAAAGTTTGCTTTAAACGCTTTCAATATCTCATCGAGCTACGATACCGCTATTTTCCAATATTTTAACCAGGACGAGCAGGTGCCTGTGTTTAAACAAAGCATACAGCAAAGCCAGGTTTTACGCTACGGCGAAAACCCGCACCAGCAAGGTGTTTTCTATGGTCAGTTAGATGCCATGTTTACGAAACTGCATGGCAAAGAGTTATCATACAATAATTTGGTTGATGTTGACGCTGCCGTAGCTTTGATCGATGAGTTTACCGAGCCAACTGTAGCTATCTTAAAACATACAAACGCTTGCGGCATTGCATCGCGCAGCTTTATTAAAGAAGCCTGGATCGATGCTTTAGCTTGCGACCCGGTTTCGGCTTTCGGTGGTGTAATTATCGCCAATGATGAGATCAATGAGGAAACAGCTATCGAGATCAGCAAACTGTTTTACGAAGTATTGATCGCGCCGGCTTATACCAACGAAGCGCTTGAAGTATTGAAAAGCAAAAAGAACCGCGTGATCTTGATCCGTAACCGGGTTGAGCTGCCGGTTAAGCAATTTAAAACTTTGCTGAACGGTGTTATCGAACAGGATAAAGACGCAGTTATTGAAGGCCCATCACAAATGACGCCGGTTACCAACGCACAGCCAACAGAACAGCAGTTAAAAGACTTGTTCTTCGCGAACAAAATTGTAAAACATACCAAATCAAATACCGTAGTACTGGCTAAAAATGATCAGTTACTGGCAAGCGGTGTTGGCCAAACTTCGCGTGTTGATGCCTTGATCCAGGCTATAGAAAAGGCTAAAAATTTCGGTTTCGACCTGAATGGTGCCGTAATGACCTCGGATGCTTTCTTCCCTTTTCCGGATTGTGTTGAAATTGCTGCAAATGCAGGTATAACCGCTGTTCTACAGCCTGGAGGCTCTATTAAGGATCAGGATTCGATCGATATGGCTAACCAGAAAAATATAGTTATGGTAACTACCGGAGTTAGACATTTTAAACACTAAATTACATCGATTACAATAATCTGTGCTTTTTAACGCTTTAAAAAGCAAGCGAATGATGCAGCTTATTTAAGTAATTTTTTTCAAATTTGCAGATTATTAGAAACACATTTAAATGGGTTTATTCAACTTTTTTACGCAAGAGATTGCGATTGACTTAGGTACAGCAAATACCCTGATTATACATAACGATAAAGTGGTTGTAGATGAACCATCAATCGTTGCCTTAGACAGACAAACCAACAAAGTGATTGCCATTGGGCGCCAGGCCATGCAGATGGAAGGTAAAACCCACGAGAAGATCCGCACCGTACGCCCGTTGAAAGATGGCGTAATTGCAGATTTTGATGCTGCGGAACACATGATCCGTGGGATGATCAAAATGATCAACAAAGGCAAGAGCTGGTTTTTTCCGTCGTTAAGGATGGTAATATGTATCCCTTCTGGTATTACCGAGGTTGAGAAACGTTCCGTAAGAGATTCGGCCGAAATTGCAGGTGCCAAAGAGGTTTACCTGATTTACGAACCAATGGCTGCTGCCGTAGGTATTGGTATCGATGTAGAAGAGCCAATGGGTAACATGATCATCGATATTGGTGGTGGTACTACCGAGATTGCGGTTATCGCTTTATCTGGTATCGTCTGCGATCAATCAATCCGTGTTGCAGGTGATAACTTTGATGCTGATATCGTTCAGTACATCCGCCGCCAGCACAACATTATGATTGGCGACCGTACTGCCGAGAAAATTAAGATCGAAGTGGGTGCAGCCTTACCAGAGCTTGCAGATCCACCGGCTGATTTTGCCGTACAGGGCCGCGACTTAATGACCGGTGTGCCAAAACAGATCACCGTATCATACACAGAGATTGCACATTGCCTTGATAAATCAATCTCTAAGATTGAAGAAGCAATATTGAAAGCGCTGGAGATCACTCCACCCGAGCTTTCGGCAGATATTTACCAAACCGGTATTTACTTAACCGGTGGTGGTGCATTGCTGCGTGGTTTAGATAAACGTGTGGCTGCCAAAACCAAACTACCTGTGCACGTGGCCGAAGATCCACTGCGCGCCGTAGTACGTGGTACCGGTACCGCCCTCAAAAATATTGGTAACTTTAAGTTTTTAATGCAGTAGTTTGAGATATGAGATTTGAGATATGAGATTTGAGACGAAGTAGCCTATTGGATATTTATCTGATTTGATTATTTTTATGTCTTAAATTTTATAGCTCAAATCTCAAATCTCAGATCTCAAATCTGATTCCCGCATGCGTAACCTATTGATCTTCGTCAGCAAGTACAACGCATTTTTCCTGTTCCTGATATTTGAGATAAGTTCGCTGATTATTTACATTAAGTATAATTCATTCCAGAAGGCCACTTTTATCAATAGTTCAAACCAGGTTACAGGCAATATCTATGGCCGTGTGAACAAGCTGAACCAATATCTGGCACTGAGAGAAAGTAACGATAGTTTAATGGCCGAAAATGCCAGGCTCCGTAATAACTTGCCTTCATCTTTCTATGCCGATACTGCCGTTAAACATACCGTTACAGATACGCTTTATCATCAACAGTACACCTATATTGCTGCCAAGGTAATTAACAACTCGGTTAACCGGGCCAATAATTACATTACCATAAACCGCGGCAGTAATGAAGGTATTGCCAAAGATATGGGCGTCATATGCAGTTCGGGACTGGTGGGTATTGTTGTAAATACAACTTCACATTTCTCAACCGTAAGGTCTTTCCTGCATAAGGATACCAAGATTAGCGCTATGGTAACGGATACCAAAGACATTGGCTCTATGATTTGGGGCGACGACCTTGGGCCGCATACCGGCTTACTGATTGATATCCCCAATCACGTAAAACCACGTTTGGGTGAGCCTGTGGTAACCTCGGGTTTCTCTTTGTTCCCTCCGGGTATCTCTATCGGTAGAATCAGTAAACTGAATGCAAAGGGCGGCGGTTTCTTCCTCAACATGGAAGTTAACCTGTCGGTTGATTTCAGCCGGTTGGAATATGTGTATGTGGTAATTAATAAACTGGCCGTAGAACAAGCTACATTAGAAGCACAGCAGAAAAAAGATGATCAGGACGCTACTAATTAATTTATTACGCTTTGTAGCGCTGGTATTCTTACAGGTTTTCCTGTTGAAGAATTTAACGTTGTATAACCTTTCTACACCGTATCCTTACATCATTTTTATCCTGTTATTGCCCTTCGAAACGCCTAACATCCTCTTGTTTGCGTTATCGTTTATACTGGGTTTAACTATCGATGCTTTTTATGATACGCCGGGCTTGCACGCCGCAGCTTGTGTGCTGATGGCTATGGTAAGGGTAATGTTTATCAGCATCACCGTACAGAAAGATGGCTTTGATAATGAGCCCGAACCCACGCTAAGCGTAATGGGTTTCAGGTGGTTTTTTGCCTATGCATCGGTGCTTACTTTATTCCATCACTTTTTCTTATTCAACCTCGAAGTATTTCGCATCTCTGAAATACAATATACTTTATTACGTTTTATATTAAGTTCGGTTTTTACCATATTTTTAATGCTGATTTCAGGCTTCTTATTTTTTAGGAGTAAAGAACGTAAATGAACAGTTTTTTTGCGCGCCGGTATGTTGTTACCGCAATATTTGTAACCCTCTGCCTTACCCTGCTGGTGAGGCTTTTCTATATGCAAATTGTTGAGGATAAGTATTTCCTGGCCTCTAACAATAATGTTATCCGTAAACTTATCCAATACCCGGCCCGCGGACCAATTTTGGACCGTAACGGTAAAATACTGGTACAGAATGAACCTGTTTATGATGTTACTGTAATACCACACGAGGTTAAAGCATTTGATACGCTGGAGTTTTGCCGGATGATAGGTATTGATAAAGATGGCTTTGATAAACGTTTTGCAAAAGCATACAAATATTCTCCTTACCGTACTTCTATATTTGAGAAGCAACTGCCTGCCACTTTGTATGCGTCTTTGCAGGAGAAGCTCTCTGAGTTTCCTGGCTTTGATGTACAGGCGCGTACCATTCGTACTTACCCCGATTCTATCGCCGCTCACTTTTTAGGTTATATTGGTGAGGTAACAGACCGCGATATCGAAAAATCGCATGGCTATTACCACCCCGGCGATTATATTGGCCGTAGTGGTGTGGAAAGGGCTTATGAAGATCTGCTGCGCGGGCAAAGAGGGGTGCGGAACGTAATGGTTGATTCGCGCAACGTAAGCAAAGGGCGATTTGCAAATGGCGCTTATGATACGGTTGCCATTGCGGGTAAACGTTTAATGTCATCTCTTGATAGCCGTATCCAGAAACTGGGCGAAAAGCTGATGAAAAATAAAGTAGGCAGTATTGTAGCCATTGAACCATCAACCGGTGAAATCCTGGCTTTTGTAAGTAGTCCGGGTTATGATCCCAATCTGATGGTTGGCCGTGAACGTGGTAATAATATTGCCAAACTATACAACGACCCTTACAATCCGCTTTTCATCAGGCCTATACAGGCTTATTATCCGCCGGGCTCGTCATTTAAACCATTAAGCGCGCTTATCGCATTGCAGCAAGGCATCATTACTCCGCAAACTACGTATTTCTGTGCCGGAGGATATTGGGCAGGTAACCGCATGGTAAAATGTACCCACCATCATGGTACTACCAATTTAACGTTGGGAATAGCCGGATCATGCAACGTTTACTTTTGTAGCGTATTTGATAAGCTGATTAACGAAAACGGTGGCAAACAAACCGAAGCGACATTTACCGATTGGAAAGAAAAGGTTAACAAATTTGGTTTCGGTGTAAAGCTGGGTGTGGATTTACCGCACGAAGGCCGTGGTAACGTGCCAACCGCATTGCACTATGATAATATACATGGTAAAAATCACTGGCGTTCAAGTACAATTATATCGCTGGCCATCGGTCAGGGTGAGTTAGAAGCTACTCCGCTACAGCTGGCAAATATTGAATGCACCATAGCTAACCACGGATATTATTATACGCCCCACCTGATCAAATCAATCGGAGATAGTAATGTTATCAAGAAAGAATTTGTTGAAAAGCATTACGTAGGCATTGACCCCCAATATTTTGAACCTGTAATTGAAGGTATGCATCAGGTGGTGCAGGAAGGTACTGCAAGAGGCTCTGTGATTCCGGGTATAGACATGTGTGGTAAAACTGGTACAGCGCAAAATCCGCATGGTAAAAACCACTCGCTGTTTGTGGCTTTCGCGCCGCGTAATAACCCCAAAATTGCCATAGCCGTTATTGTTGAGAACTCTGGCGATGGTGGTACCTGGGCTGCACCAATTGCCAGCTTTATGGTCGAAAAATATTTAAGGGACTCCATAAGCAGCCGCCCATCCGGCATTACACCTAAGTACTATGCCGATGCCAATCTGTTGCCACCGTTACCCGGTGCTAAGCCTGTTATAAGAGTTGCACCCAAGGCAGATAGTTTAAACAAGCCGAAAGGCGATACCAGCGCCAAATCTGCAGGGCAGCTAAAATCTGCTTCACGAAAAAATAAGACTAAGAAAGATACAGCTATGCGCGTCTTAGCTTCTGTACAAATTAAACGGAAGGACGATGAGCAATAGCAGTACACAACGCGGTTTCTTTTTTAATGTGGATTGGATAACGGTACTCATTTACTTATGCCTTTGCGCTATCGGCTGGTTTAATATCCACTCGGCGGTATACGATCCGAAGCATCCGGGTTTTGTTGATTTTGATACTAACTACGGTAAACAGTTCATCTTCATCATGTCGTCAATCGTATTGTCGATCGTTATCTTGCTCTTGGATAACCGCTTCTTTATCACCTTCGCGTCCGTCTTTTACATCATAACCATTATACTATTGATAGCCGTACTCGTCGTCGGCCGAAATATAGGCGGTAACCAGGCTTGGATTCCCCTGGGTACTTTCAGGCTCCAGCCTTCCGAATTTGCCAAGGTAACCACTGTATTGCTGCTGGCACGTTACCTGAGCGGCACCAACATCCGCATTACCGAATGGCGGTCGTTTTTAACAGCCGGTGCTATTATCGGTTTGCCAATGTTGTTGATTATGCTGCAACCCGATACCGGATCTACCCTGGTATTTTGCTCACTCATATTTGTGCTTTACCGCGAAGGATTGTCGCCCTATTTTTTGGTGATTATTGGGTTAATGATTGTGTTATTTGTGCTCACATTATTGTTAAATCAGTTATACCTGGCTATAGGCGTTGTGGCGGTCGGATTGCTTATCATTTGGGTTTTCAGACGTTTCAGGCAAGTGATGTTTACCGTGCTGATCGGGATGCTCATCTCGGTTACGTTTATCTTCAGCGTAAAATACATTTACCTGCATGTATTGAAGCAGCATCAGAAAGAGCGTATCGATATCCTGTTAGGCTTAACGTCTGATCTGCGCAAGAAAGGTTATAATGTAAACCAATCTAAAATTGCCATCGGTTCGGGTAAAATGTGGGGTAAGGGTTATTTAAAAGGTACCCAAACCAAATATTCATTTGTACCAGAGCAAAGCACCGATTTTATTTTCTGTACCGTAGGCGAGGAGTGGGGCTTTGCCGGCTCTGTAGGCCTCATCAGTTTATACCTCTTCCTGCTGCTCCGGCTTCTCATGCTGGCCGAGCGACAGCGGTCGCCATTTTCCCGGATTTATGGGTATGGTGTAGCCTCCGTGCTCTTCTTCCACGTCATCATTAATATCGGGATGACGGTGGGTATAGTGCCGGTAATCGGTATCCCATTGCCGTTTATCAGTTATGGTGGTTCATCTCTTTGGAGCTTTACCATCCTGCTGTTTGTAATGATTAAACTGGATTCGAATAGGATGGGTACGTTAGTGCCTAATTAAATTTAGTTCGATTTCAAAAAGCAACTGTTCATCTTACCCGTCATTGAGGAACGAAGCAATATCAGACCGATTAACACTACCTTGAATACAGCACAATCCGTTTTTCATTAGGAATGGCAGAGTGTTATGAATCGTCAGTGGATGTTCATTTCGTTTTTCGCTTTTGTTTGTTTTTAAGGTGCTCAAGAGGGCTACGCCGTTTTCTCTCAAAAAGAAGCGAACCAAAGAAAAAGTCGTGGCTGCTCAATTTTCTATTGAAGGTTATGCTATGGCAAGTATTATGCTATCCGGAAATTAAGATGCCACAATTGTTAGGGTATTTAGGGTTCTTCTGTTCAGTCTTTTATCTTGTTTCCTGGCTCTTGATTCTTGGCTCTCTTCTAAAGTCGGCAAACAGCTTC
>CAHJXH010000067.1 GCA_903644075.1 Sphingobacteriaceae bacterium
ACTGAGCCTGATATTATATATCAGGCTTTTTTATTTCAACTATTTAAACGCCCATACCTCCTAATCCTTTCCTTTCATCCATTCTATTTCGTCCTTAATCTGCTTATACTTTCTGCCCAATCTCATCATATTGTAAACTTGTTTTATCTATATGTTTTAAACAATTGTTTTAATCAATCGATTGAATAAATTTGCACGTCATTTAAATGGGTGACTATAAATTATTCAACACAGATTATTATCATGGCTGAGACCGGATTCAAAAAATGGATTATCACCATTACAGTTATCACAGCTTCGCTGCTGGAACTTATTGATACAACTATAGTAAACGTTTCTATACCCCAAATTCAGGGCAATTTGGGCGCAACATTAACAGATGCGGCCTGGGTAGTTACGGGTTATAGCGTTGCCAACGTTATCATATTGCCTATGTCGGGCTGGCTGGGCAGTTTCTTCGGGCGGAAGAATTATTTTTTAACCTCCATCATCATTTTCACCATTGCTTCGTTCTTGTGCGGTAACGCGCATAGCCTATCAGAACTAATTGGCTTCCGTATTTTGCAGGGCATGGCAGGCGGTGGTTTAATCTCTACAGCGCAAGCCATTTTATTAGATACCTGGGCGCGCGACCAAATTGGTACAGCTACTGCCCTGTTTGGTTTGGGTGCCATTGTCGGCCCAACCATTGGCCCCACTATTGGCGGTTACATTACTGATAACTTCTCCTGGCCGTGGATTTTTTACGTTAATCTCCCCATCGGTGCTTTAGCAGCCACTTTCACCTACATGTTTGTGAAAGTCACACCCAGCGATGGCCGGGGCAAACCTATCGACTGGTGGGGTATTGGCTTGCTGGCCATATCAGTAGGCAGTTTGCAAACTATTTTAGAAAAAGGTGAAGATGAAGACTGGTTCTCTACCGGCTACATCATCGTACTCACGGTAATGGCAGTTATCGGTACACTCCTGTTCATTTGGCGCGAGCTAAGTACCGAATACCCTATCGTAAACTTTAAAATTATGCGCCATCGCAGCTTTTCGGCAGGTATGGTTACTTCGTTTGTACTGGGGTTGGGTTTGTATGGTTCGCAGTTTGTTTTCCCGGTATTTGCACAGGGCCTGTTGGGCTTCACAGCAGAACAAACGGGCCTCATTTTGTTGCCGGGCGGTATATGTACCATTATTATGACGCCATTTGTGGGGATTATGCTCAACAAGGGTGTTCCGGCGCAATTAATGGCCACCGGCGGTATGTTCTTGTTCTTTGTTTTTTCGTGGATGCTCAGTAATTCTACTTTAGCTACGGGTACTCAAGATTTCTTTTGGCCTTTAGTTATTAGGGGTGTTGCCATGTCATTATTGTTTGTACCGCTAACCACTTTGGCTATTGGTGGCTTACAGGGAGCCGAAATTGGCCAGGGGGCAGGTTTAAATAACATGATGCGCCAACTGGGCGGCTCGTTCGGTATTGCGGGCTTAACCACACTGATACACATACGCCAGGCGGTACACCGCAATAATTTACTGAGTAATATCAATCAGTATAACCCCTACTACACCGCGCGTTTCAATGGTTTTGTACAAGGCTTTATGAGCAAAGGCAAATCGGTTTACGATGCTACGAAAATGGCTTATGGCGCAATGGAAGGCATTGTAACCAAGCAAAGTATGCTGCTCACTTACGATGATGCTTACTGGATAGTGGGTATTGTATTGCTCTTCTCTATCCCATTGTTGTATTTAGCTCCATTTAAGAAAGGACAAAAAGCTGTTGCCGATACGCACTAAACTTAAAATCATATTTATGCCTACAAATCATAAATTTGGGGATAAATATGATTTTGATGAGTTCGACAACCGAGGTTACTACAGAAGAAAAAATAAAAGAAGCGGCTAAGGCTGTGTTTACACGCAAGGGCTATGCAGCTACTACTGTACGTGATATTGCAGCCGAAGCCGACATTAACTTGTCGCTGGTTAACTATTATTTTCGCAGTAAGGAGAAACTGTTTCAACTCATTATGACAGAAACTATTCAGCAACTGTTCGATCAAATACAACCCGTGGTTAATAACGAGAAAACCACTTTGGATGAAAAGATAGAACTACTGGTTGGGCATTATATCGATATGATTCTCCAAAACCCAGATTTCCCATTTTTTATGGTGAACGAAGTAATGTCGGGATCAGTAGAACCCATGGTGAATAATATTAAAAATATACAAAGCTCTGTATTTGCCAAACAAGTACACGCCTTAAGATCTGAAGGCAGGTTTGATTTTGAACCCGTACATGTGATGATGAACATGATGGGGATGATCATGTTCCCCTTCCTGAGCAAAAATGTGATTATAAACTCGGGCGCCATGAATGATCAGGAATTTATCCGCACCATAACAGAACGTAAACGACTAATACCAATCTGGATGAAACAGATGCTCGGCATTTAGCCCAAACTTAAAATATTCCTTTTAGTGGTAAAAAGGTTTTAAAATCAGGGATCCGGATAACATTGTATTTAAATGCTAAATCCTATCTTCGTTTTATTACGTAAATATTTGCTGATACTTTAAATAGACGCGATGACCCCTTTATTGCAAAAAAAGAACAATATTAGTATTGAAGGCAACACTAATGCCGCCCAAACAATTGTGTTTGCCAACGGCTTTGGTACTGACCAAACTGCATGGAACCAGGTAAAACAAGCTTTTAAAGACGATTACCGTTTAGTATTTTTTGACAACGTTGGCGGTGGCAATGCCGACCCAAACGCTTTCAGCCCGATCAAATACAATACCCTAAATACTTATGCTGATGACCTGCTGGCCATTGCCGCAGATCTGGGACTGGAAAACGCAATTATGGTTGCACACTCTGTAAGTTCTATGATTACGTTGCTTGCTTCGGTTAAGGCACCTCAATATTTCTCAAAAGTGGTTTTCATTGGTGCCTCACCACGCTATTTGAATGATGAAGCAGCGCACTATATCGGCGGTTTTAATCAACCTGCTTTAGATGGTATGTATGATGCCATGACCACCAATTACTACGCCTGGGCTAGCGGTTTCTCAGCCATGGCCATGGAAAACCCTGATAAGCCAGAATTAGGCGCACAGTTTGCCAATACCCTATCGGCCATAAGGCCGGATATTGCTTTGGCCGTAGCCAAGGTTATTTTTGAGTCGGATGTGCGGAAAGAAATATCTAAACTGCAAAAACAGACTTTACTTCTGCAAACCCAACATGATATTGCCGTACCCGGCGAGGTAGCTGTTTATCTGAATGAAAACATTGGCGGCAGCACATTACAGTACCTGGATGCCACAGGCCATTTCCCGCACATTAGTGCTCTCGATCAGGTAATTAAGGCTGTTAAATCTTTTATTTAGTCTTGTCTTGCAGCAAAATATCGCTAACATAAACTGGGCTAAACAGGCATTAAGTTTTATTGCCCGCCTTGGCTTGGTTGAAAATTACCAGGAATGGTTTGGTATTATGCAGCGCTGCATGGTTTACGTGCAGGAGTTATCAGGCGCAGATCATGTCGTCTTACTTAAAAACGAGGATACGGTTACCACCCGTGCAATCGGCGTAAATACAGACAAAAATGATGCTGTATACATCGAACCTGAATTATTAAGCAAATTAACACAAGGCTTAGAACCGCTTTGTTTCAAAGATACTTTAGAGTTTCCTGCTAAATTATTGGAACTCGTAGGTTCTCCTTTATGCTTAATGGCACTACCCATTAGGCAACTGGATATTAATGGTTACCTCGTATTAGCCTGGGAAAGCAAATTCGATTTCAGCGATGATTTCAAAGAATTTGTAAACGCTTGTCTCGATAAAATAAACGAAACCATCCGGCTTACCCGTACCTACTATTCGCTCGAAGAGTTGAAGGTACGTTTTAACGCCATACTACAAACCGTACCGCAGAGCATTGTATTTATTGATGATAGCGGCAATAACAGTTGGGTTAACGATCAGGCATCTAAACTATTCGGCGTAGATGGAGGTAATGTGGTGCCGATGCAATTATCAGCTGCCATGCAGCAATTACGCGCTAAGGCTAGCAATAAAGAGGAGATCTTTAAACGTGGCATGGAGCTTTTTAAAGCTAAAGACAAAAGCATTAGCGACTGGAAATGGATTTTTACCGAACCCAATTTCTACGTACTAAACGTGTGCTGCACCCCAACTATATCCGAATATGTAAGCGGTATGCTGTGGACCTTTGAGGACGTTACCCAACAGTACCTGTACGGTGAGCACCTGAAAGACCTTAACATACAATTGGAAGAGAAAAGCCGGATTGCCGACGAACAGAACCGGGCAAAATCAGAATTCCTGGCCAATATGAGCCACGAGATCCGCACGCCAATGAATGGTGTGATGGGTATGACGAGCTTGTTGCGCAACACTTCGCTCGACGAAGAGCAGTTTGATTTCGTAGAATCCATCCGCATCAGTGCCGAAAGTTTGTTGGAGATCATCAATGAAATTCTCGATTTCTCTAAAATAGAATCGGGCAAGCTGGAGTTGGAGGAGCACCCTTTCTTCATCCATAAAATTATAGAAGAAACTTACGACCTGCTGGCCTTTAAAGCCCAGGAAAAAGATATTGATCTGCTTTACCAAATTAGTTCCAACGTTCCGTTAGAGGTAATTGGTGATATGACCCGGCTTCGCCAGATTGTAGTTAACCTGGTGGGTAATGCTATAAAATTTACAGATACCGGCGAAATTTTAACCAGCATTAAACTATCTGAAAAGAAAGGTAACCATTACGAACTTGAATTTGCCGTAAAGGACAGCGGTATCGGTATTCCGCAGGATAAAATGCATAAGCTGTTCAACTCCTTCTCGCAGGTTGATTCATCAACCACCCGCAAATATGGTGGTACGGGGTTAGGCCTGGCCATTAGTGCGCGTTTGATCGAAAAAATGCAGGGCCGTGTTTGGGTGGAGAGCGAAGTTGGTGTGGGCACTACATTTAGGTTTACCATACAGCTTACCGCAAATGACCAGGTTAAAGAATATAAATCGGTAACCCCACTTAAAGACCTGGTTGGTAAATCAGCCATGATCATCGACGATAATTTAACCAATCTGCGCATCCTGAAAGGCCATTGCGAGCAGTGGGGTATGCACGCAGATGTGTTTGATAATCCACTGGAAGGCGTTGAAGCTATGGCGCGTAACCGCTATGATATTGTGATTATCGATATGCTGATGCCGCAAATGGATGGTATTGAAACGGCCAACCAGATTGTTCAAAAATATGGTAGCGTAACACCTCTGGTGCTATTTAGTTCGGCTTCTCATTTCCCTCCCGAACGTAAAAAAGATCAGAAATTATTTGCAGCTATATTGGATAAACCTATTAAGCAGGAATATTTCCATAAAATGCTGGTTGATAAGTTGTCGCAGGTTAACGCAAACAAGAAACCGGAAATTATTACGCCTGCCTCCGTTCCTGTAGTTAGCGAAAATAATATCAGTGTATTGGTAGCAGAGGATAACATCATCAATCAAAAAATTGTAGCCAAGGCATTAAAGAACATTGGTATTATCTGCGATATCGTGTCGAACGGATTAGAAGTTATTTCATCGCTCGAACGCCAGCATTATGATGTAGTGATGATGGATGTGCAAATGCCCGAAATGGACGGCCTGCAAGCCACCCGTAAAATCATAGAAATTTATGGCGATAAACGCCCAGTCATTATAGCCATGACTGCCGGTGCTTATGAACAGGACAAGGAAGATTGTTTGGCAGCCGGCATGGACGACTACATCACCAAGCCGTTTGACTTCGATAACTTTTACTACAAATTTAATTTCTGGAAAGGCAAACTGAATAAATAAGGCGTTTAACTGTTTTTACTACAATTCATAATTAGTTATATTGGTGGCATCAATTTGTAACCCTTTATGAAATATCTTTTATTTATTCTGATGCTCTTACCTGTGGCATTAAAAGCACAAAATAAGCCTACTAATCAAAACCTTTACGATACTATCCCTACCCTGCCCGATCACTACAAACAAAAGGTAGAGCAGTTTAGCCATGACCCAATTATTACCGGCCGCGTTATTTTTCTGGGCAACAGTATTACCGAAATGGGCGACTGGAAAAAGGCCACTAATGATACAACCGTAATAAACCGCGGTATTGGCGGCGATGTTACTTATGGCATTCTGAAACGCTTGGATGATATTATCATCCGTAAACCATCTAAATTATTTATCCTGATCGGCATTAATGATATTAGCAAAGATATTCCCGATGCCGTTATTGCTGATAACTACCTAAAGATTGTAAACACCATCCATGCGCAAAGCCCTGATACTAAAATCTATGTACAAAGCATTTTGCCTTTAGATCCAACTCACGACCGCTTCCCACAACATTATGATAAGCAGGAACACGTAATCAGCGTTAATAAACTGATTAAAGCGAACGCCGCTGTGGGCCATTATACCTTCATCAATATTTACCCGCTGTTTCTAAATAAAGAAGGGCATCTGGATAGCCAGTATACAATCGAAGGCCTGCACTTAAAGCCGGAATCGTATATGGTATGGGCTAAATTTTTGAAGGATAAGGGGTATTTGTAGCTACATCTACGTCATGCCGAACTTGTTTCGGCATCCCATAGAACAGGTAGCAGACATTGCTTATTCGCTTAGCGCGTGGAGTGCTGAAACAAGTTCAGCATGACGGGCGGAGATCGAAACAGGAAAATAACCTACCCCCAGGCCTTCCTCAAAAACCTTAACCAATTTCCATGCATCATATTTTCAATATCAGCCTGGGAATAACCGCGTTTCTCAAATAAGCCGATAAATTGCTGCAAATCGCTGATGGTTTCCAGATCATAAGGACATTGCTCGCGACCGAAAGCACCGTCTAAATCAGTACCCATACCGATGTGCAGGGTGTTGCCTGCTATTTGGCAAATATGGTCGATGTGGTTAACGGCTACTTCGAGATTACAGTTCATACCTTGCGGTGTCGATTCGCCTCGCACCCAGTTAGGTACCATCATCCAGGCATCAAGTGCGGCGCCGATAACTGCACCTCGATCTATCAGTGCTTTAATTTGCTCGTCGCTATACTGGCGATTATGATTTACCAATGCGCGGCAGTTATTATGGCTGGCCCAGATATGGCCGTTAAAATGATCTAAAGCTTCCCAAAAACTATCATCACATAAATGCGTAGCATCGAGTATAATGTTCAGTCGTTCCATTTCTCTGAGCAAAGCATGTCCTGTTTCGCCCATGAAACCGGTGGCATCGGTACCCTGTGCATACCTGCCCGGGCCATAATGCGCCGGGCCAACAGCGCGTAAGCCTGATTGATATGCACTCTCCAGATAACTAATGTCAACAATAGAATCGGCGCCCTCCAAACTCAAAATATAGCCAACGGGCTTTTTATCATTCGGCTGGCCATCATTCCATAACATGAGGTGATTTTCCAAACTTTCCAGATCATTTACCTGCATCATTTCTCCGCAGGCCTCCATTGTTTTATACCAGGCCAGCTGTCCCTGTGTTTGTGCCCAAGCCTGCTGTGGTGAATGCCAGCCGGGTAAATGATTATCCGGCGTTACAAAACGTGCAATCTGCGTAGCCACCACCAACCCAATATTGCCTTTGCGTAACTCTGGCAATGATACTGTAGCTTTAGCGCGATCAGGTTTATCTGTTAAACCTTGTTCACGTTGGTTAATGGCCGAAACAGGTTGTCGCAAATCGCGGTTCCATTCCAAGGCATTCATACTCAGGTCGAGATGGGCATCTACAATAAACATCAGACGGTTATTTTGCGGTCGCGGGCCAAGTTTAGCCACTCGCCCGTTATGTTGTTATCTTCAATAGTAATTATGCGCTCGTAAGCAGACACCGTTGGGCAAACGTGGTATGGAAAGCCGTATAGCACATCGCCCGGTTTATAGGTATGGCCTCGGCCAGCTTCCATTACCAAATGTTCTTCGCTTTGGCTTACAGGCTGTAATTCAGGTGCGTTTAAAAATCGTACCCTTTTATCCAGCGGACTTTCTGCCGCAATTGATTTATGGCCCAGATCTAAACAGATCTTTGTTTCATCGGGCAAAGAGATCACACGTGTTATTACCAATACAGCCGGAATAAAATCTTGCTCGGTAAAGGCCTCATCATAGCCGGCATCCCAGTAAACGAAAGTTCCGGGGCTGCAATCTAAACCTTCCTTCACTGCATAAAACGGGAATGTTGGCGATCCACCTGCAATAATCAAAGGTTTAGTGATACTTTGCTGTTCAATATCAGTCTGTAATTTTAATATAGATGCCAGTATGGCTTCACTTTTCATGATTCGAACATCCAGTTCCGGTTCATGGATGTGGCCGTCATATGCATGCAGACCCATTGGCTTTATACCTTTAAGATTGTTGGCTGTAATGTAAAGTTCAACAGCCCTGGCATCAGGAGCTATACCTGTACGGTTCATACCTACGTTTAAATCGATGTAAACCGGGATTTGTAACCCATTAGCTAAAGCCTCAACAGAGATAGATTCGGCTGCCGGGATATTATCAATTAAGCAAGCATACTGGGTGGCAGGATATTTCTGGACCAGCTTGATCAACCTTTTAAGCTTGGGCCCGATAGGCTGATAGGCCAGCAACACATCAGGCGCTTCGCACATACCTAATACCTCGGCCTCGGCAATAGTGGCACATTTAAATTTTTTAATGCCTGCCTCCATTTGTAATAAAATTGGCTCCCGGCTTTTATGCGTTTTAATATGCGGGCGCAGGCGCAAAGCATCTTCACCCACCATACCCACGGCCAGCTCAATGTTATATTTCACATTATCCGGATAAACCACCAGCGCGGGCGAATCCAGCTGATCTATATCATCTATGGTATACCAATCCATCTTTTAAGTTTTTTAGGTTATACGCGGGACGTTGTACGTTATACGTTTTGCATTATTCGACAGAAAGAAACGTCAAACGTACAACGTCCCACGTATAACGTATTACGCTAATTCAAACATGGCTTCAATTTCAACAGGGATATTATCGGGTAATGAACCCATGCCTACTGCGCTGCGTACGCCAATGCCGTTCTCTTTACCCCAAACCTTAGCAAACAATTCGCTGCAGCCGTTTATAACATATGGATGGCTTTCAAACTCGGGCACGCAGTTTACCATGCCTAATACTTTAATAACACGTTTTATTTTATCAAAGCTGCCAATATTCTTTTTGATGGTAGCCAGCATAGCTAAACCAACTTGTTGGGCAGCTTGCTTTGCCTCATCCATATCTAACGCATCGCCTACGCGGCCTATAATTAAGGTACCATCATTTTGTACGGTGCCATGGCCAGATAGGTATAAATATTTACCATCAATTAAACATGGTTTATATACGCCAAGCGGAGATGGTGCCGGCGGCAATTGCAGGTTAAGTGCTTCAAAGTTTTGATCGGGTGTATTCATTTGGTTGGTTAGTTTTAACTTTTACAATAATACGTTTGTATTAAAACTTATCTCAATAAATATTTTATTTTCCTTTCGAACCAAAATTATAACCACAAAAAAAGGCGTCCTGGTTTCCCGGGGCACCTTAAGTAATTTATCGCAAGAATTACTTACACAAAGTAATGTACCATGGCAACACAAACAATGGTCACCAGTATAATGTACTGCAGTTTTTGTTCGATAGTTAGTGAAACAATAGTTTTCATTTTAATTATGAGGTCTATAACCAAATATATAAGCGTGTAAAACACCCCACAATAGCTAGTATCATTTTTATAATTAATTAAACGTTTTAAAGACAGTTTTGTATAAATCAAAATAGCAAAACACCTTTCTTTACCAACATTGTAATCAAACGGTTAAGTTTGCGTGAAATTTTTATTCTATTATGCTATAAAAAAGGGTGTTTTCACCCTGTATTTTCTCAAATTCTTCCCATTCTAACTAAAAAACAGTTTAAACCTATTTTAATACCTAAAGTGGTTTTTACCTCGCTCTGACGCGTGTATAGTTCCATTCCCCTTAAAAACCATTACTTTTGTAATTGTATTATGAGTAAGCACGGAAGAATTTTAGTAGCCATGAGTGGTGGAGTTGATAGTTCGGTAGCATCGGTGATGTTGCATGAGCAGGGCTATGAAGTTATCGGGCTTACCATGAAAACCTGGGATTACGCCTCATCTGGTGGTAGCAGCAAAGAAACCGGCTGCTGCAGCCTGGACAGTATTAATGATGCACGCGCTTTGGCTGTTGGTTATGGCTTCCCGCATTATATACTGGATATCCGCAGCGAGTTCGGTGATTTTGTAATTGATAACTTTGTTGACGAATACCTGGCAGGCCGTACCCCTAACCCATGCGTTTTATGTAACACCCACATTAAATGGGATGCTTTATTAAAACGCGCAGATAAACTTGATTGCGAATTTATTGCAACCGGCCACTACGCTAATATCCGCCAGCATGATAACGCCCGGTACGTAATATCTAAAGGTAAAGACGAGAACAAGGATCAATCATACGTTCTCTGGGGTGTATCACAACAAAACCTGGCGCGTACTAAATTTCCGTTGGGTAGCTTTGCAAAATCAGAGATCCGCCAAATGGCTATGGATATGGGGCAGTTAGAGTTGGCCAATAAAAGCGAAAGCTACGAGATCTGCTTCGTTCCTGATAATGATTATCGTGCATTTCTTCGCCACAAGGTTGAAGATTTGGACGAGCGCATTGGCAAAGGAAACTTTGTGTTAGAAGATGGTACCGTGGTTGGTAAACATCAAGGGTATCCTTTTTATACTATTGGCCAGCGTAAAGGTTTAGGCATTGCTTTAGGCCAGCCTATGTTTGTTACCCGTATAGATCCGCATACCAATACAGTAGTATTAGGTACCCAAAACGAACTGGAAAAGAAACAAGCCTGGGTTAAGAATTTAAACCTGGTTAAATACGCAAATATTAACGAACCTTTAGAAGCCGTAACTAAAATACGCTATAAGGATTCGGGCGCACAAAGTACCATACAACAAATGGGCGACCACATGAAGGTTGACTTTACACACAATGTTTCAGGCATTGCCCCGGGCCAGTCGGCTGTGTTTTATGAAGGCAATGACCTGCTTGGTGGTGGCTTCCTGATGTAAAAAATCCATCTCTTTTATGGGGGAATGGAACCATTCCGGTAAGCACTTGTTTAAAATAAAATTTTATTAAAAACACACATCAAAATTCGTGTTTCATTTTCTTTGTGTTTATTTGCAGAAAATCGACCATTAATGGCAAAAAATTTACTGATAGTTGAGTCACCGGCAAAAGCCAAAACCATAGAAGGATATCTGGGCAAAGATTTCACTGTGAAATCGAGCTATGGCCATATTCGTGATCTGGTTAAATCTGAAGACGCGATAGATATAGCTCATAACTTTGAACAGAAGTACGAAATACCAGCCGATAAGAAACAAATAGTCAGCGAATTAAAGAAACTTGCCAAAGAAGCCGAAATGGTATGGCTCGCATCCGATGAGGACCGCGAGGGAGAAGCCATCTCGTGGCACTTGTACGAGACTTTGGGATTGAAAGAAACCAATACCAAGCGTATTGTTTTTCACGAGATCACGAAACCGGCCATTCTACGCGCTATAGAGAATCCACGTACTATCAACTATAATTTAGTAAATGCCCAACAAGCACGCCGTGTATTAGACAGGTTGGTTGGTTTCGAACTTTCTCCTGTATTATGGAAAAAGGTTAAACCATCACTTTCTGCCGGCCGTGTGCAATCTGTTGCTGTGAGGTTAGTTGTTGACCGCGAGCGCGAGGTTAATAAATTTCAATCAGAAGCAGCTTTCCGTGTGGTAGCTATATTTGGCAAAGGCCGCGAAAGCTTTAAAGCAGAATTAGGCGAGCGCTTTACCAAGCAGGAAGATGCTGAGAAATTTTTACAAGATTGTACTGCAGCTATCTTCAACATCAATTCGTTAGAAACAAAACCTGCTAAACGTGCTCCCGCTGCACCGTTTACAACCTCTACACTGCAACAGGAAGCCAGCCGTAAACTGGGCTTTTCGGTATCACGTACCATGACTGTAGCACAGAGATTGTACGAATCTGGAAAGATCACTTATATGCGTACCGATTCGGTTAACCTGTCGGATACCGCTTTAAATGCAGCTGCCCAAGAGATCAACTCAGCTTATGGCGCACAATACCATCAGCTCAGAAAATATAAAACCAAATCGGCAAGCGCCCAGGAGGCTCACGAAGCCATCAGGCCAACTTATTTTAATGAGCACACTACCGACGGTGAGCCTGCAGAAAAGCGCTTATATGAGCTAATCTGGAAGCGTGCGATAGCCTCACAGATGAGTGAAGCGCAGTTTGAGCGTACAGTTGCTAAAATTGGCATCTCAACACGCCCAGAAGAGCTGGTTGCCAATGGCGAAGTAATGAAGTTTGACGGGTTCCTGAAGGTATACCTCGAATCTGTTGATGAGGATGAAGATAACCAACAAGATGGCGACAATGCCATATTACCACCTTTAACCAAAGGACAACAACTGTCGCTTACTGATATGACGGCCACCGAGCGTTTCTCTCGCCCACCTGCACGTTATACAGAGGCAAGTTTGGTTAAAAAGTTAGAAGAATTAGGCATAGGCCGGCCATCAACCTACGCTCCTACTATATCAACCATCCAAAACCGCGGCTATGTGGTTAAGGAAGAGCGTGAAGGCAAGCAACGTAATTTCAGGGTATTAACTTTGAAAAACGGCGCCATCACCAAAGACGAAAAAACAGAAACTACCGGTGCTGAAAAAGGTAAAATGTTCCCTACCGATATTGGCGCTGTGGTAAACGACTTTTTAGTACAGCACTTCAATGGTATTGTAGATTTCCACTTCACGGCTAACGTAGAAAAGCAATTCGATGATATTGCCCAGGGATTGGAAGAGTGGACTAAAATGATCCGTAAATTCTACGATCCTTTTCATAAGGAGGTAGAATCGACCATATTAAATGCCGACCGGGCAAGTGGTGAGCGTGAAATAGGCGTGCACCCGGTATCGGGCAAAAAAATGTCGGTACGTATTGGCCGTTACGGTCCGTTTGTGCAGATTGGCGAAAGCGATGATGAGGATAAAGTTTACGCCAGCCTTCGTGCCGGACAGATGATTGAAACCATCAGCTTAGAAGATGCGCTCGAACTGTTCAAACTTCCTAAAAAAGCCGGTGTGTTTGAAGATAAAGACATGACGGTTGCCATTGGTAAATTCGGCCCATATATTCGCCATAACAGCGCATTTTATTCGCTTCCTAAAGGCATAGATCCATTAGAGGTAAGTGAGGATCAAGCCATTGAGATCATCCTCGAAAAACGCAAAAAAGACGCTGAAAAGCTGATGAAAACGTTTGATGAGAACCCGGACATGAAAATATTGAACGGACGGTGGGGCCCTTATATTGAATTCGGGAAATTAAACGTTAAGATACCTAAAGGCAAAGAGCCACTTGAACTTACTTACGATGAGTGTAAAGCCCTTGCCGATGCGATGGAAAAAGAGCCTAAAAAAGCCGGCTCTAAGAAATTTGCAAAGAAAAAATAAAGCATACGAGACGATTGTCTTATAAAACCTAAATCGTCATTGCTTTAAACCGCAATGGCGATTTTTCAATTTAATAGCCCTGATCATGAATGTTAAAATTTAATTATCAGGCATTTATAAACTAATAAACGGCAAAGGCCGTATGTGTATGAAAAAAGATCTGCCTGAAAACAACGTACAAGATATAGCCATTGGTGTGGCCCTGGAAAAAGAATCTGTAGAAAGTAAGATTTGGTACGTATATGTAATCAATCTAAAAGATGTAGCGATTGAGAACGTGTTGATCACTTCAAAAGGTTATGGTGAGAAGAACGGCGAACATGTAAAAACATCCGTACTGCGCCACATGATACCTACCGTTGAGCCAGGAGCTTTCGCATTGATAGAACCTATTGATGAAGCCACCTTCGGCCTTAATAATGAGTACTGGTTAAGCTATTACATCGGCAAAGAGATCTTCGATAAAAAGTTCATCTTCCTGCCCGAAAGTATTGTGGAATCGAATTTTATCCGCTTACCTGTATTGAATAAGCCGGGGGTAATGATTAAATAATTGATGAGTATTTTAATGATTTTGTTAGATTTGAAGCCGCAAATAAAAGAATGATTAAAATACCTACCTTATATAATTGCTTTATTAAGCAGTTACATTACATCTACTTATTATATGCCATTCCGATGGTTTGTGTGACGGTGATTTTGACCGGTCCATTTCAAAACCCAGATGAGCCTAATCATTTTATGAGGGCCGAACAAGTTTCAAGATTAGAACTATTACCCTCATTTGTGCATACTACCAAGGTTAATAATACCGTTAAATCAGCTGATTCAACGGTATTAACACCCCCATCTGGTGGATTTAAAGTGGATAAAGGAATAACATCAACCGTTGCCTGTTTTGGATCTGTTTTTTGCCATAATGATAGAACATTTTCTACACATCGACTCAATAAAGAGATGTTTTATAAAGCCGAAAAATATAAATGGAGGTCTGGAATAGAGCTACAAAACTTTGCGAATACTGCTATTTACGTGCCTATAATTTATGCAATGCCAGCTATTGGAATTGCGATTGGAAAAGCTTTTGATCTGTCAATTATAAAAACCCTTTACCTTTCCCGGCTGCTAAATGGTGCATTGGCAATTTTAATTTTTTTTCTCGCTTTAAAATTTGCAAAAAGGAGCAACATCTTAATGTTTATTGCTTCGCTTCTCCCTATGACAGTTTCACTCTGTGCTTCTATAAGTCAAGATGCGATACTAATAAGCTGTGCGTTTCTTTTAGTTGCAATTATTGATAATATCGAATTTAACGTCACTCCCCGATATACAGGTCGGCAAATCTGCGCAATTACCGTATTGATAACTATTATAGGCACCGCAAAGCCTCCTTATGCATTATTTATGTTTTCATTTTTATTTTTAAGTTTAAATATTAAGCAAAAAATAGCAATAATAGCTATTCCAGTATTGGCTATATTAACATGGTTTGCTATCGATCATAACAACTTATCTATAACATTTGCACCTGCAGAGTACCATTTCAATGCAAAATTGCAAATATTACATATTTTACAACACCCATTTAGATTTCTAGGATTATATTTCAAATTTGACCTTTTAGCTATAGCAAGTAAAATTATGGAGGCAATTGGAATATTGGGATGGTTAGATGTGAGTTTTAGCCATGCATATTACGTTATGGCAGGTGCTATTATTTTAACTGGGTTTATTTTAAATTTCCAATTCAAAAGACATGATCATAATAAAGTTAGAGCTGCTTTATTAATGAGTGCTCTAATTACAACTATTGGACTAATTGCCACTCAGTATATTACATGGACGTCGTTAGATTCGCCCACGCTTTCCGGAATGCAGGGAAGGTATTTATTACCCATTTTTCCATTATTGGCGTTAGCGGTAAGTAGATCTTCAAGGGATGAGAATTTATCAACCCCGAAAGCATTAATTTCATTACTACCCATTGTTTTTCCAATAGTAACTGCTGTATATTTAATTGAAGTATTGTTAAATAGATATATTGGTTAATAACCTATTCTTACATACATTGAATAGGAAGAGGCGTGTTAATTATCAAAAATTTGATAATCAACACGCCTCTTTTACATTAACCGCAGGATATTATTTTGCCTTAAATAGGCCATATTTTAAAATGCAGAAAATGGCACGGAAGCCATCTCTCCACCCAATTTTCTTCCCCTCTTCGTAGGTTCTTCCATAATATGAAATTCCAACTTCATAGATCCGTAATTTAGGGACGCGCGATAATTTAATAGTAACTTCGGGTTCAAAACCAAAACGTTGCTCGGTTAAATTGATAGATTGGATTAGCTTGGTGTCGAAAAGTTTGTAACAAGTCTCCATATCTGTAAGGTTCATGTTAGAGAACATATTCGACGCAAAAGTCAGCCAACGATTACCAATGGTATGCCAAAAGAAAAGAATACGATGTGGGTTACTACCCATAAATCGCGATCCATACACAACGTCTGCAAAACCATTACAAATTGGTTTTAGCAAATCATTATATTCATCTGGATCATATTCAAGATCTGCATCCTGAATAATTAAATATTCACCAGTAGCTTTCGCAATACCTGTGTGTAAGGCAGCGCCCTTGCCTTTATTATAATCGTGTTTGTAATATTGAATATTAAGATCAGGATTTTGTTGCTGGTAGCTTTGTATAGCCTGCTCAGTGTGATCTTTTGAGCAATCATTAACGATGATTATTTCTTTCTTAATATTCCCAATAAGATCAACAGATTTGATTTTATTTAAAATTAGATGGATCGTCTCTCCTTCGTTATAGGCTGGTATTACAATCGATAACTTATTGATTTTCATTAACATTTATTAGTATAAGGCTCTGATTTTTTATTTAAGGATATTACGCATTTACACGGCTGTTAAAATATAAAAATTATACCAAAGATGGGCAATGCGGTTTTAAAGGCACAGCAGGCATATTGCACACCTTTTATTCAAATTAAAAATCATTAATTTGGCCATACATAATCTATAAGATCCCCATGCTCGAAAACTACGATCTGCACAACATAATGGTACTTGATATTGAGACTGTTCCGCAATATAGCAGTCACGATGAGCTACCGGAGGTGATGCAGAAACTATGGGCAGCCAAAACAAAATATCAGCGTAAAGAAGAAACCCCCGAAGATTTTTACACCAACGCAGGCATCCTGGCCGAGTTTGGGAAGATCATCTGCATATCGGTTGGTATGTATACTAATAACAACGGTTTCAGGGTAAAATCTTTTTCAACGCATAACGAAAAAGAATTGCTCGAAGAGTTTGCCACCATGCTTAATGGCCGCAACCCGGCATTAGTGCTGTGCGGCCATAATGCTAAAGAATTTGATTTTCCGTACATCTGCCGCCGCATGCTGGTTAATGGGGTAAAACTACCTGTTCAGCTTAATTTAAATGGTAAAAAACCATGGGAGATTAACCACCTCGATACCATGGAACTTTGGAAATGCGGTGATTATAAAAACTATACCTCGTTAAGCTTACTGGCAGCCATATTCAACATCCCTACTCCTAAAGATGATATCGATGGCAGCATGGTAGGCCATGTTTACTGGGTAGATGGCCATTTAGAACGCATTGCTGCTTATTGCCAAAAAGATGTGATAGCGACGGCACAATTACTGAAACGTTTCCGCGGAGAGGAGTTGATACCGGAGGAGTTGATTGTATTTGTTTAGTTATTGGAATCAGGAATCGAGAGTCAAGAATCAGGACAGAAACCATGCTTCTCCATGCCCGTCATTGCGAGAAACGAAGCAATCGCGAACTTTACAGAGCGACTACGTAAGTTGGGGATTGCTTCGTTTCTCGCAATGACGGTATTTTTCAATCTCGATTCCCGATTCTTGTCTCTTGATTCTCTTATCTTGTTTCTCTTTTCCCTATCTTAGCCAAATACATTACATCAATGTCTAAAAAGAAAAACAGTAATAATTCTGTTAAACAAGTGCTAACCCAATTAGTGCTTGATGTTTTTGAGAAAAACGGCAATGTACCGCTTAATTACAAGCAGGTTTCGGCCGCAATAAACGTTAACGACCCGGACTCGCGGGGTGTTGTATTAGAGATTTTAAAGGACGAAGTTTTTAAAAGCGTGATGAAAGAAACCTCGCCTGGTAAATTTCAACTACTTGAATTAAAGACTTTTGTTGAAGGCAAGGTTGATATGACCGCCGATGGTTCTGCCTTTATAATCACAGATGAAGAAGGTGAAAGCGACATTTTCATCGCCCCACGTAAACTCCGCAATGCTCTTAATGGCGACCGGGTTAAAATTTACGTTTACGCCAAAAGCAAAGGCCGCCGTAAAGAAGGTGAGGTTATTGAGATTATTAAACGTCTTAAGACTGAATTTACAGGCATTGTAAAACTATCAGAACGGTACGCATTTTTTATACCTGATGACCGCAAGATGCTCCACGATATCTTCATTCCGCTGAATGAATTGAACGGTGCTAAAAACGGCATCAAAGCTGTTGCCGAAATAACCGACTGGCCGGCAGATGCCAAAAACCCAATGGGTCGCATTAAACAGGTTCTTGGTGCCCAGGGCGAGAATGATACCGAGATGAACGCCATCCTGGCTGAGTATGGCTTCCCGCTATCATTCCCTAAAGAAGTTGAAGAAGAAGCCGAAGCCATCTCAGATGTGATTTCGAAAGAGGAAATTTCGCTGCGCCGTGATTTCAGAGACACTTTAACCTTTACCATTGACCCATTTGATGCCAAGGATTTTGATGATGCTATCTCTTTTAAAATTTTAGATAACGGCAACTATGAAGTTGGTGTACACATTGCCGACGTTGCCCATTATATTATATCGGATTCTGCTTTAGATAAAGAAGCCTATGATCGCGGTACATCCGTTTACCTGGTTGACCGTGTGATACCGATGTTACCCGAACGCTTGTCAAATGGCTTGTGCTCACTTCGCCCGCATGAAGATAAATTATGTTTTGCAGCCGTTTTCGAGTTGGATGAAAAAGCTAATATCCTGACCGAGTGGTATGGTAAAACTATCATCCACTCTAACCGCCGCTTCACTTACGAAGAGGTGCAGGAAGTTATTGAAACCAAAGAAGGCGACTACACCAGCGAGATTTTAAAACTGAACGAGCTGGCTTATACATTACGCGATCTTAAATTTAAAAACGGCGCTATCAGCTTCGAGACCACGGAAGTAAAATTTAAGCTGGATGAGCGCGGTAAACCTACAGGCGTTTATGTAAAAGAACGCAAGGATGCTCATAAACTGATTGAAGACTTTATGTTACTGGCTAACCGTAAGGTAGCCGAATACGTAAGCAAACTGGGTAAAGGCAAAAACAAATACACTTTTGTATACCGTGCGCATGATACACCAAAGCCCGATGCACTGGCATCATTCGCTACATTTGCGGCGAGATTTGGTTACAAGATCAGCTTACGATCTGATAAGGAAACGGCCAAATCGCTCAATTATTTGATGGATGATGTAGAGGGCAAAAAAGAACAGAATGTGTTAACGCAACTGGCCATCCGCTCAATGGCCAAGGCCATATATACCACCAAGGCTTCGAGCCACTATGGTTTGGCTTTCGATCATTATACACACTTTACATCCCCTATCCGCCGTTATCCGGATGTAATGGTGCATAGGTTACTGTTCAGCTATTTAAATGGCGGCAAATCAGTTAATGCAGACCATTATGAAGAATTGTGCAAGCACAGTTCTGAGATGGAAAAGAAAGCAGCCGATGCCGAGCGTTCATCAGTTAAATACAAACAGGCCGAATACCTGAAAGAGCAGGTGGGCACCATATTTAACGGTGTAATTTCGGGTGTTACCGAGTGGGGAATGTATGTAGAGATTATCGAAAATAAATGTGAGGGCATGATTCGCCTGCGCGATATTTCTGATGATTTTTACACTTTAGATGAAAAAAACTATGCCATTATTGGCCAGCGTAAAAAGAAAGTTTACCAGCTGGGCGATGATGTACGCATCAAGGTTAAATCTGTTGATCTTACTAAAAAGCAGATCGATTTTTCTTTGGTGATTGATTAGGCTTTAATACTATATGACTACATTAAAAGATCTGCAGGTCATTATCGACGAGGCAGTCAAAAAACTAACATACCCTGCACACCCTGCAGATTTATACGAACCGATAACTTACATTTTATCCATAGGCGGCAAACGCCTCCGCCCTGCCCTGGTGCTTATGGCCTGCGATTTGTTTGGCGGCGATGTACAGGCAGCCATCGCTCCTGCATTGGCTATAGAGGTGTTCCACAACTTTACGCTGATGCATGATGACATTATGGATAACGCCCCGCTGCGCCGTGGCCGCGAAACCGTACACCAGAAAT